>NZ_JAJEQL010000050.1:0-10702 GCF_020687345.1 Faecalibacterium butyricigenerans | reverse complement strand
CGGAAACCCCTTAGTTTACTAAGGGCGCAATTATACACCACCCAGAGGTTGGTGCATTGCGTTCTCCGAAGGCTCCTCGCCGGAGGGCTGTGATTTTCCGCAGTCATGGTCTGCTTCAAATCAAACAGGGGACGCTACGCTTCCCCTGCGCTGGCTGCCGCCAGCTACCCTTTTGTGTACTTGCCATCTGGGGACACCTTGCGTTGCAAGCTGTTCCCAGCCGACAAGTTTCATAAAATATGCTATCTTTTCGATAGCCAATGAAGTATAATGAAGATGACAACAAATCGGAATTTACCTCTATTCAGACATACAAACTGTTGACAATAAAGCTCCTATATAGTATGATTTTATAAACTACTATATAGGAGCTTTTGCATGAAAACAAATGGAGGATTTCTTGTCACCAAAATAAAACAGCTTGGTGACCGGATTTTTGAGAAAATTCTCAGCGAAAAGAATATTGATGCGTTCAATGGAGCCCAAGGGCGCATTCTTTATGTGCTGTGGCAGGAGGATGGAATCTCGATCAGGTCACTCTCGGTCAAATGCGGATTAGCGATAACATCTCTTACGACGATGCTGGAAAGAATGGAACATCAAGGGCTGATAAGCCGTGTTCAGTCTGAAACGGACAAAAGGAAAACACTCCTGTTTCTGACTGAGAAAGCACATGCCTTAAAGGACGAGTACGATTCTGTATCTGATGAGATGGGCAGCATTTACTACAAGGGTTTTTCAGAGGAAGAAATTACCCGGTTTGAGGAATGCCTCGACCGCATCAGAAAGAATCTTGAGGAGTGGCAGAAGTCATGAGTATTTGTATCAAAGATCAGATCCAGAACATGAATCTCGTCATCGGCTGCACAGTGGGGTGTACATATTGCTATGCCCGCAACAATGTAAAGCGCTGGCATATGATTGATGACTTTGCTGATCCTGAGTTCTTTCCGGGCAAGCTCAAGATGATGGAAAAGAAACGTCCGCAGAACTTTCTTCTTACCGGCATGAGCGATCTCTCCGGATGGAAGCCGGAATGGAGAGACGAGGTATTTGCAAAGATCCGTGAAAATCCACAGCATCAGTTCCTGTTTCTTACCAAGCGCCCCGATCTGCTGGATTTTGATACCGATCTGGAAAACGCATGGTTTGGCGTTACGGTGACGAGGAAAGCAGAACTGTGGCGTATCGACGCCCTTCGAAAAAACGTCAAAGCAAAGCATTACCATGTTACCTTTGAGCCGTTATTCGACGATCCCAGTACAGTTGACCTTTCCGGAATCAACTGGATCGTTGTCGGCACTATGACTGGGGCTCAGAGCAGGAAGATTCATACGGAGCCGGAATGGGCATGGTCTCTGGCGGACCAGGCACATAAGCTCGGCATTCCGGTGTTTATGAAGGAAGACCTTGTCCCTATCATAGGGGATGAAAATATGATTCAGGAAATGCCGGAGGAATTCAATAAAGTATTAGAGGTACAGAGATCATGGCAGAAGTAATCGATGGAATCCTCATTCGTGAGGTGGAAACAAAGAACATCATGACCAAGTCCAGTCTGCCGGTAGGCGGTTACTCGGTCAATCCCTATGTGGGCTGTACACATGCCTGCAAGTATTGCTATGCTTCTTTTATGAAGCGCTTTACCGGACACACGGAGGAATGGGGCACTTTCCTTGATGTGAAGCATTGGCCAGAAATTAAAAATCCGAAGAAATATGCCGGACAGCGGGTGGTCGTCGGTTCTGTGACGGATGGCTACAATCCACAGGAGGAGCAATTCGGGAATACCAGAAAACTTCTGGAGCAGTTGATCGGCAGTGACGCAGATATTCTGATCTGCACAAAGTCGGATCTTGTGGTACGGGATATTGATCTGCTGAAGAAGCTTGGACGAGTAACCGTTTCATGGTCAATCAACACACTAGATGAAAATTTCAAGAACGATATGGACTCTGCTTCTAGCATTGAGCGCCGTATCGCTGCTATGAAGCAGATATATGATGCAGGTATCCGTACAGTCTGTTTCGTATCTCCGGTATTCCCCGGTATCACGAATTTTGAAGCAATCTTTGAGCGGGTAAAGGATCAGTGCGATCTGTTCTGGCTCGAAAATCTCAATCTTCGAGGCGGTTTCAAAAAGACAATTATGGATTATATCGCCGGAAAATATCCTGATCTTGTACCACTTTACGACGAGATCTATAACAAGCATAACCGCAGCTACTTTGAAGCACTTGAAGTAAAAGCTGAGGAAATGGCTAAGAAGTATGATTGCCCATTTGTGGATAATGAAATGCCTTATGGCAGAGTCCCGCAGGGGCATCCGGTGATCGTAGATTATTTCTATCATGAGGAAATCCGAGGGACAGAAAATACCGGAAAAAGAAATCGCTAACTTCCAGTTTGTCAGCTTCACATCGGGTCAACTTGCCCCGAACTTTTACAATTAAATACCCGCCGCCCACATAGCGGCACACCGAGCAGGAAATCTGAAAAAGGTCTCCTGCTTTTTTTCTGCCCAAAATGAGGTGGTAAAACGCCACCCCGTCCACCAATTAGCGAAAGGAGGGACACGAAATGCCCTGTCCACACAACGAAATCACGATTGTTCAGCGCAGCCAGCGGCAGTCTGCGGTTGCCGCCGCTGCTTACCAGAGTGGCGAAAAGCTGTTCTGTGAATACGACCAGCAAGTGAAGCACTACCCGGAAAAGCGTGGTATCGTCCACAATGAGATTCTGCTCCCAGCAAATGCCCCGCCGGAGTATGCAGACCGTAATACCTTATGGAACGCCGCCGAAGCGGTGGAGAAGCAATGGAACTCCCAGCTTGCAAGGCGGTGGGTGCTTACCATCCCCAGAGAGATACCGCCTGACCAGTACGCTGTCCTTGTCCGAGAGTTTTGCCAGCAGCAGTTTGTTTCCAAAGGCATGATCGTTGACTTTGCCATCCACGACCCCCATCCGCCGGGACACAATCCCCACGCCCATGTCTTGCTCACTATGAGGGCAATAGACGAACATGGGAAATGGCTTCCCAAGAGCCGCAAGGTTTATGACCTTGATGAAAGCGGAGAACGGATAAAACTTCCGTCCGGCAGGTGGAAAAGCCACAAGGAGGATACGGTTGACTGGAACGACCAGAAATATTGTGAAATCTGGCGGCATGAATGGGAAGTAATCCAGAACCGCTATCTGGAAGCCAATGACCGCCCGGAGCGTGTGGACTTGCGTTCCTATGCCAGACAGGGGCTTGATATTATCCCTACTGTCCATGAGGGGGCTGCTGTCCAGCAGATGGAAAAGCGTGGTATCCAGACAAATATCGGCAACCTGAACCGGGAAATCAAAGCTGCCAACCGCCTAATGAAGTCCATCCGGCAGCTTATCCAAAACCTCAAAGGCTGGATTACCGAGCTGGGAGAAAAACGGAAGGAGCTGCTTGCACAAAAAGCGGCGGAGGAAGCGACACTTCTTCCCAATCTGCTGATGAAGTATATGGAGATACGAAAGGAAGAACGGAAGGACTGGACAAGGGCTGGACAGAACCGGGGGACTTCACAGGACTTAAAGGCAGTCAGCGAAGCCCTATCCTATCTCCGGCAAAAGGGGCTTTCCACTGTGGAGGACTTAGAAGCATTTCTGGAATCTTCCGGGAAATCAGCCGCAGATTACCGCAATCAGATGAAGCCAAAGGAAGCCCGCAGCAAAGTGATTGACGGGATTCTTGCCAGCCGGACAGACTGCAAGGAATGTAAGCCTGTCTATGAGAAGTACCAGAAGATGTTTTTTAAGAAAACAAAGGAGAAATTCAAACAGGAACACCCGGAGGTTGCCCGGTATGAGAAAGCCGCCGCCTACCTTGCCAAGCACCCGGACGATAAGGACAGTACCCAAAATGAGCTGCAAGAGGAGCAGGAAAAACTTCTCAGCGAAATCGCAGAGCTGAAAGAACCTTTGACCGAGGTACAGGCTGATTTGAAGAAGTTGCGGGACATCCGCTACTGGGTACGGAAAGCTACACCCGGCACAGAAGAAAGCAAAGAGCCGCCCAAGAAGCAGCCTATCAAGGAAGTCTTGCAGGATAAGGCTGACGAGAAAAAAGCACAAAGAACTGTCCCGGCACAGACGAAACACAAACAACAGGATATGGAACTTTAACAGGCACTTGCCATTTTCAATCAGAGAATGTCAGGTGCTTTTTTGTTTTCAAGGAGGGATAGATTTGAATGTATTTGAAGCTGTGAAGCAGTCCGTCACAACAAGACAGGCTGCGGAGCATTATGGAATCCATGTAGGTCGGAACGGGATGGCTTGCTGCCCGTTCCATAACGATAAAACCCCAAGCATGAAGCTGGATCGGCGTTACCACTGCTTCGGCTGCGGTGCTGATGGGGATGTGATTGATTTTACCGCCGCCCTGTATGGTCTGGGAAAGAAAGAAGCCGCCGTACAACTGGCACAGGACTTCGGGCTTTCCTATGAGGACTGGAAACCGCCGGGAAAGGCAAAAAAGCCCAAGCCCCGGCAGAAATCCCCGGAGGAACAGTTTCAGGAAGCAAAAAACCGTTGCTTCCGTATCCTTGCCGATTATCTCCACCTGCTCCGGGCATGGAGAAAGGAATATGCCCCGCACTCCCCGGAGGAAGCCTTTCATCCCCGGTTTGTGGAAGCCTTACAGAAGCAAGACCAAGTGGAATATCTGCTGGATGTGCTGCTCTTTGGGGAAACGGAGGAAAAAGCGGCTTTGATTACGGACTACGGAAAGGATGTGATACAGCTTGAACAGCGAATGGCAGAGCTTGCCGCCGCAAACGCAGCAAGAACTAAAAAACACCATGAACGCCATGCAGCCGCCCCAGAGCATTGAGGAAATCAAGGCGGGGCTGGAAACTACCGAGAAAGGCGGTGTCCGTCAGAGCATACGGAACTGCCTGACCGTATTCCAGCGTGACCCGCTGCTTTCCGGGGCTATCGCATACAACATCCTAACTGACCGCAAGGACATCATAAAGCCCATCGGCTTCCACAGAGAAAGCACCGCCCTGAACGATACGGACATGAAGTATCTGCTTCTCTATCTGGAAGAAACCTACGGGCTTACCAATGAGAAAAAGATTGATAACGCCATCGGGATTGTGGCGAATGAAAACAAGTACCATCCCATCCGGGACTACCTAAGTGACCTTGTGTGGGACGGGACAGAACGAATCCGTTTCTGTCTGCGGCACTTTCTGGGCGCTGACGCAGACGATTACACCTATGAAGCGTTGAAGCTGTTCCTGCTGGGTGCAATCTCACGAGCCTTTCAGCCGGGGTGTAAGTTTGAAATCATGCTCTGTCTGGTAGGCGGTCAGGGGGCTGGCAAGTCCACCTTCTTCCGTCTGCTGGCAGTCCGAGACGAGTGGTTCTCCGATGATTTGCGGAAGCTGGACGATGACAATGTGTACCGCAAGCTGCAAGGTCACTGGATTATCGAAATGTCGGAAATGATGGCAACCGCCAACGCCAAGAGCATTGAGGAAATCAAGTCATTTTTAAGCCGGCAGAAAGAAGTTTACAAGATACCCTATGAAACCCACCCGGCAGACCGCCCCCGTCAGTGCGTGTTTGGCGGCACTTCCAATGCCCTTGACTTCCTGCCCCTTGACCGTTCCGGCAACCGCCGCTTTATCCCCGTCATGGTGTACCCGGAGCAAGCCGAGGTTCACATTTTGGAGGACGAAGCTGCTTCCAGAGCCTATATCGAGCAGATGTGGGCGGAAGCGATGGAGATTTACCGAAGCGGCAGGTTCAAGCTGGCTTTCAGCCCCGCCATGCAGCGGTATCTCAAAGAACACCAGCGGGATTTTATGCCGGAGGACACCAAAGCCGGGATGATACAGGCGTATCTTGATAAGTACACCGGGAGTATGGTCTGTTCCAAGCAACTCTACAAGGAAGCCTTGAACCATGCCTTTGACGAGCCGAAGCAATGGGAAATCCGGGAAATCAACGAGATTATGAACCAGTGCATTTCCGGCTGGCGGTACTTCCCGAACCCAAGAATGTTTTCCGAATATGGCAGACAAAAGGGCTGGGAGCGTGAAAACCCGGCAACGGACTCCGGCAACCCGTCTGAAAAAACGATGGACGGTTTTGTGGAGGTCACAGAACAGATGGAGCTTCCATTCTGAAAATGACAGCCCGTTGCCCCCCCTGTTGCTATCCCGTTGCCGAGCCGGTTGCCGGGGAAAACCCCTTATTTCCGGGCTTTTCTCCCTTATAACAACCAAAACAACAGAAAAATAAAAGAAAAGTATAAATAGTAATCATCGCCAGATTGAGATTGTTTGCAAGGTCTTTTGAAGCCCGTTGCCGGACTTCGTTGCCGACACCTTCTGTCTGGCTATTTTCATGTATGGAGGATAACTGCCTATCCCGTACCTCAAACAGCATTGCAACCTTTCGGCCATGGAGCAGACCGCCACCACCGCTTTGCGGGAGGGGCAGAACATTTCGCCGGAACAGACTGCCTATTACAACGCCGTTGTGGCCTATGTGCAGGACTGCCGCCCGCTGCTCAATCAAGGTCAGTATGACTTGCCGGAACCGCCCAAGCTGGCCGACTTCGACCAGAGCTTGCAGGACTACAAGGCACAGGTGCAGACCGAGATCGCGCAGGAAGCGGCCGCTGCTGGAATGACCGTGGAAGAATACGCGGCGGCAGGCTTTGAAGCACCGCAGCAGGACAGCTTTTCTATCTACCAGCTGCGCAATGAAGATTCCACCCGTGATTACCGTTTTGAACCTTACGACCGCCTGCAGGCCGCTGGCCGAACCGTGGACAAGGCCGACTATACAGAGGTATATGCCGCGCCGTTGGCTGCTGGCACCACATTGGAGGACATTTACCGTACATTCAATGTGGAGCATCCGGCAGACTTCAAAGGACATTCGCTGTCTGTTTCGGATGTAGTGGTGCTGCACCAGAACGGGCAGGACACAGCCCACTACTGCGACAGTGTGGGCTTCCAGCAGGTGCCGGAGTTCTTGCGGGAAAATCCGCTGCGCACCGCAGAGCTGTCCACTGAACAAAACGAGAATATGATTGACGGTGTGTTGAACAATGCGCCCTCTCTGGGAGAATTGGAGGCCAAAGCAAAGGTCGGAGAACAAATTTCTCTGACCGACCTTGCCGCCGCAGTCAAGGCCGAGGAAAAGGCACCAAAAGCCAAAAAGTCCCGCACGGCCAAACCGAAAAAGCCGTCCATCCGGGCACAGCTGGATGCTGCAAAAAAGGAACAGAGCAAGCAAACACAGCCACGGGAAAAGACAAAAGAACTGGAGGTGTAAACCGTGCAGAAATTTGAAAACATGGATGTGATCGCTGCGCTGGAAGCCATCATGCACCAGAATACTGCGTATTACCAGAGCGATTTTTCTTTTGACATTAAGATGCTCCGGGAAGCGGCCCGCAGTGACCAACCGGAAGATAAGCTGCTGTTGTGGCTGTCCCGACCCTCTGGAACATTCTGCTTCCGGGAACGGGATGTGCTGCTCAAAGACACCCAAGCCTACAACACATGGAAATTCTGCGGCGAACAGACCCACGACAGGATTCTTGCCTATGCGGTGGAGCTGACCGGCGCAGCCAACAGAACTGTGCAAGGCAATCTGTATGAACTGGATTACCAGCAGCACTTCCAGCATATCCGGTATGCAGCCCTGCCCGTGGGTGCCAATCGTCTGATCTACGAAAGCGGGATGCGGGAGATTGGCCCGAAAGAGCATTTCGACGGCCGCCCGGACAAATATTTCGGGGATTTCATGCGGTATGAAATGCAGCCCCGTGAGCCGGAACTTCTGCAAGCTGCCATCCGGCAGGAGCAGCGCAACCGGGAGCCTGCACAGCCCGGTGATTTCAAAGAACATCTTGCGGCACTGCACACCGGGCTGATCGAGGCCGAGGCACAGCGCATTGTAGCCGATATAAAGCGGCTGGCGGCCCCCAACAGCCCGGACAAGAATCATTTTATGGTGGAGGTATCGCCCTACTTCACCAAGCTGGCATCCAGCCGGGACACGGACCAGCTGCTTGCCATGCTGCCGTATAAATCTTTACATCTGTCCAGTGTGAAAGACCGTTTTGGCATCTACGCGCTGGTTGACAAAAACGAGAACCGAGATAAGAACATTCGCAAACCCCATGCTTCTGTCCGCAAGCAGCTTTCCGAAACAAAACAGGCCGCCAGTCCGAAAAGGGCAGCGGCCCGCAGTAAACAACACGAAATGGAGGTCTGACCATGAATCTCAGCGTGGAAGAAGAAAATTTGATCTGTATGTACCACACTTCTGACCGCCGCCGGACGATGGCGCGGATGATAGCTGCCCCGCCGGACATGGACACGGAAATGCGGCGGCTGGCAAATGGCACTATTGCAAAGTTGAAGCGCATGACGGATACCGACTTTGACGGACAGAGATTTGATTTTGTGGGTGAGTGATACCGATTGCTGGACAATGACACATTATTTTCGCTAAAAGTAATGTGCCATTGTCATCATAGAAATAGCCGGACACGGTGGCCTTGTGGCTGCTGTGTCCGGCTATTTTTCATGTATCAGTCTTTATCTTTTTTATCGGTGAGATTTTCCGGCAGTTCGGCGGCATCTTCTACAATGTCGGTTACAAGCTGCTGGAAGTCAAACGCATTCTTTTCTGTGATAACGGGCTTGCCGGTTTCCGCTTCAAGAGCCTGCCGCGCAATGCCGGCCACTTTGCCGCCACGCTTGGCAACCTGCTTGTTTTCTTCAAAGGTCTGCGGCTTTGCAGTCTTGGAAATATCCGTAGTGGAGGCTTCGGCCAGCATCGTCAAAACAAGTTCCAAATCAGTCATGTTATCCCGGAGATTTTCTTTTGTCAGACCTTTCAGCCGCTTGTACTGCCCCGTGGTCATGCCGGACCATGCGCGGGAGATTTCATCGGTCAGGATGGCGTACTCCTTGCCCTTTTGCACTCCGCGCTTCTTCCATTCGTCCGTTAGTTCGTTGCGGATGCGGATTGCCAAAAGCCGCTGGTGAATCCATTCTTCGGAGTAGCCTTTTTTCAAATAGGTATCAAGTGCGCGGTCGATGGCCTGTTCCGGGTCGATGGTTTCCTCGATGCGTTCCTTGCCTACCATTGCCAGCCATGCCTTGAACGGCTCAGCCTTTGGGGATGGGATAGACTGGATAATGCGTAGGAGTTGTTCAGTGTTGGCAACGTCCGTTTTACGTTTTTTGCCGTCCGGGGCAGTCATTTTCAAACCATTACAATTTGTAATGGTTTCATTTCCTTCGTCTTTAAGACGCTTTTTTAGAACGCGCCAATAGTTCTGTGGGTCTGCGCTGTCAGTCAGAACAGCAATCACATCAACGATGGCAAAATACCATTCTTCCTTTTCTGCATCCCATGCAGTACGGATTTTCTGATCTTCAAAAAGCTGGATGGAGCTATTGTCTTTCACTTCTGCCATAGAGGGTTCCTCGCTTTCGTTGTCTAAGTCTATTTTACATGATTTCGGGTGGAAACGCCACCCGGTCTAAGCGTTTGGGATTCAAAAATCCGAACAATATTTTGTGCAGATTTACCGTTCCTGCATCTGCTTCTTTCCCGGTGCTGTCCGCAGGATGCCGTCCACATTCTGCTTTATGATGCCATACTCCTGCATCTGGCGTTTGGCTTCGGTGTACTGCCGCTGCAACTGGTCTTTCTGCTCGGCCAACTGCTTATACTCGGCTTTCAGGGCGTAGAGGTCAGGCAGCTTTTGAAAGCCCTGTTCTTTCAGGACCTTGGCCGCTGCTTCATAGAGAATCAGGGTGCCTTCATGCTTACGTCGGAACTGCTTTTTGTCAGCGGCCCGCTGATACTCCTGCACCAACGGGCGCAGTTCTTTACAGGTGGTGACATCCTTTATCAGCACGGCCATTTCAGCAAGTCGGCGCTCTGCTGCTTTCAATGCGGCGGCAGCTTCGGTGCTGGCGGCGGTGATCTCGGCCACCCGGCTTTCCAAATCCGGGTAGCTTTCGATTTCATGCTCAGTCAGGAAGTTCAGCGTCCGGGCAGCCTGTTTCAGATTGTGGAGTTTTGCCCACTTCTCATACCCTGCGGACTGCTGGGCCTTGATGCTGTTCTCCAAATCAATCCGCAGCGAAATTTTGCGGTTTTCTTTGGGCTTCCGCTCCGCAAACCGCCCTTTGATGCGCTCGGTGATAGCTTCTTCGGTGTAGGCTTCGCCCAGCGTTTTGCAGCGAGTGAACCGCCCCTGTCCGGGCGCACGGAACGAAATATACTTGCCCCGCTTGACTTCATAGCCCTGCTCCTGCAGGAGCCGCAGAAAATCGTCAAAATCCTTGGCATGCGGGATGGCTGCATCTATGGCGGTTTTCAGCTTCGCCTTCCAGCTCGTGCCCTTGCGGTGTGCATCCCACTCGGCATAGCTTTTGCCCCGATCTTGACCGGGCATCACCACAGACAGACCATGTTCCTTGCACAGCCGGTCGCTGGTGCGCCGGATGTAGGCATAACTCTGTCGGTTGGAAACATACTTTCGTTGGTTCACCATGTCCACGGCACAAAAGATGACATGGTTATGGACGTGCCCCTTGTCAATGTGCGTGGTCAGCACATACGGGTATTTGCCTTGCAGGACTTCATCTGCAAGCTGCCGGCCAATCTCGTG
>NZ_JAJEQL010000004.1:0-131375 GCF_020687345.1 Faecalibacterium butyricigenerans | reverse complement strand
CACGCCTGCGGCGTCACACCTCCCCTACCGAGGGGAGGCCTTGGCATTCCATAAAGTTTCGCCTTTATCCCAGACAGAAGCGTCAAAAAATCCCCCGTGCAGCTGTGCCGCACGGGGGATTTCATTTTTTCATCAGTTCTGGGGATGCACGATGTCGCGCCAGTCGAGGTCGCCGCGCTCAAGGCCGTGAATGAGGACTTCCGCAGTGGCGATGTTGGTGGCCAGCGGGATATTGTGCACATCACACAGACGCAGCAGGGTCATCTCGTTCGGCTCGCTGGGCTTTGCATTGATGGGGTCTCGGAAGAACAGCAGCAGATCGACCTCATTGCAGGCGATGCGGGACGCGATCTGCTGATCACCGCCCTGGACACCTGCCAGAAAACGCTGCACCTGCAGGCCGGTGGCTTCGGCGATCATCTTGCCGGTCGTACCGGTGGCCACCAATTTATGCTGGCTCAAAATCCGGCAATATGCCGTACAGAACTGCACCATCAGCTCTTTTTTGGAGTCATGCGCAATCAGTGCAATCGTCATCGGTCAACCTCTCCTTTTCCCATTCCCCTGTCCGGGGCAATCATCTTGCACATATCATAGTATCACAGTTTCCGTCTTTTTACAACTGTTTTTCAGCCAAAAGTCCCAAATTTTCATAACTTTCTGCCAAATCCACGCACCATCGCTCAGGCGGCGGGCTGGTCTGCGGGGGCGTCGCCGTTTCCCACGGCCTCCGGCGCATCCTGCCCGTCCACGGCTGCATCCGAAGCGCTGTCTGCCTCCGGCTCTTCCACGGTCAGGGTCCCCTCCTTCAGGGCAGCGTAGGCGTTGAAGATGTCAGCCACAAGGTTGCCTGCGCGGGCACCGCCGCCGCCGTACTCAATGACGATGCCCAGCGCGATCTCGGCGTCCTCCGCCGGGCCGTAGGCGATCATCATGGTGTTGGTGTAGTGTTTACGGGTGCTGCCGACGTAGTACGTCTCGCTGCGCTGCGGGGTACCAGTCTTACAGGCGATGGTGACGGGGTAATTGCTCAGGCCCGATACCGTCTCCGACACGCCGATCATGCCCTGCTTCACGAGGTCGAAGGTGTCGCCCCGGTCCTCGATGACGTCCATCACCTCGGGCTGAGTCTCCTGCAGCACCTCGCCGGTGTTGGTGTCAAGGATGGCCTTGACGAAGTGGGTGCGGTAGCGGATGCCCCGGTTGGCCAGCGTACCGGCATAGGTGGCCAGCTGAACAGGGGTGACGACGGTGTTGCCCTGACCGATGGCCGCCTGAACGTCCAGCGAGGCCGTATAGTTGGAGTCGTTCTTGGTGGTCAGGCGGCCGGTGGCCTCGTTGACCTCCACGCCGGTGCGGACGCCGAGGCCCATCTTGTAGGCGTAGGCGTCGTAGACGTCACTGGTGGTGCGGCGTCCCACGTCGTAGAAGAAGATGTTGCAGCTCCACTTGATGGCCGTGATGACGTCGATGTTGCCGCTATGGCCGTGGCGGGTGCACTTGGGGCGGTAGGTATCATAATAGGTATACACACCGTTGCAGTAGACCGTGGAAAAGCGGTTGATGACGCCGGCGTCCAGCGCCGCCACCGCCACGGCGGGCTTGAAGGTGGAGCCGGGGGTGTACAGGCCCTGCAGGGCGCGGTTGAGCAGCGGCAGGCCGGGGTCTGCGCTGTACTCACTGTACTGGGTGGCGAAAAGGTTCTGGTCGTAGCTGGGGTAGTTGGAGGCCGCCAGCACGCTGCCGTCCTTGGTGCTGATGACCACCACCGCACCGGCAGCGGCCTTGGCCGAGCTTCCGGTGTTGTAGGTGCTGTTGATCATCTCGATGTTCTTGGCCAGCGCCTTGTCCACGGCCTGCTGGAACGCGCTGTCGATGGTGAGCTGGACGGTATGGCCCGGCTCCGGCACCGTCGTCATGGCCGTACCCACGATGACGCCGTCCGAGCTGCGGGTGATGGTCTCGACGCCGTCCCTGCCCCGCAGCTCGTCTTCGTAGACGGCCTCAAGGCCCGACACGCCGATCATGTCGTTCATATTATAGCCCTTTTCCCGCAGAGGGTAGGTGGTCTGACCGTTCTCGTCCGTCACCTTCCACTTTTCGGCGGTGATCTTGCCCACGCGGCCCAGCACATGGGGGATGATGTCCCCCTCGTCGTAGCTGCGGGTGCTGGTCTCCACGATCTCCACGCCGGGCAGCGTCAGACTGTTCTCCTTGATGGTCGCTACCGTCGTTTCGCTGACATTCTCAGCCATGACGAAGTTGTTGACGTTAGAGAACGCCTGCTGCTGCATCTCATAGTGGATGCCGCCCAGCACTCTCTGCCAATGGAGTGAGTAATTTTCCAGCTTGTAATCCTCCACCAGCTTTTCCATCACGTCGTCGGCGGTGGCGTACTGCTGCAAGCCCAGCGAGTCCTTCATGGCCGCAAGGGCCTTCTGGTCGCTGGTGCTGTCAGCCTGTGCGGTGAAGCTGTAGTGCCCCGCCGCATCCGGCTCCCCGATGAGGAGCGAGTCGTTCCAGCTCTCACCGTGGGCTTCCAGCAGCTCTACGACCTTCTGGAGCATGGTGTCGAGGTCTTCGTCTCCCATCAGCAGCTTGCTCAGTACCACATTGTAGCTGGTGGTGCTGGCTGCGATGCGGCGTCCGGCGCTGTCCACGATGTCGCCGCGGGCGGCGGTGACGGTGAAGTTGTAGTCGGTGGTGTTGGTCGCCTGCGCCTTGAAGCTCTCCCCGTTGACCAGCTGCAGAAAGATCAGCCGCAGCACATACACCGCGATGAGCACCGAGGCTACGGCGATGAGCGCAGCCATCCGGCGCACCATGATCTTGTGTTCGTCTTGATTCATCCGTTCTCCTTCCGGCGGAGTCTGGCATCACACCACGCCGTTATCGATCTTGAATTCCGCGCTGATGCGTTGGACGGCGCGGTGGAGCAGCCAGCTCCCCGGGGCTGTGAGCAGGGCCGACGGCAGCACGGCCCAGAGGAAGCGCTCCGCTGCCCCTGCGTAGCCCGGCATATAGTAGAAAAACAGCCAGTCTGCGGCCAGCACCAGCAGTGCGCCCCCCACAGCCAGCAGCACGAAGTTGGAAGGGGTATCCTTCAGGTAGAGCTGGACGATGACCGATACCCCGAAGCAGAGGATCATCATCTCCAGCGCCAGCATCCCCACCGTGCGGCCGGCAGTGTAGTCCCACATCAGGCCGCACACCGCGCCGAAGATGGCCCCGGCGAACTCGCCCTCAAGGGCGGATACAGCCAGACCCAGCGGCAGCAGCCAGAGCGGCTTTGCAGCCCCGAACTGGAACAGCCCCGGCGTGGTCTGCACTACGGTGCAGACTACCAGCAGGAGGATATAGCAGCCCCATTTCAGCATCTGGCTGCGGCTGCGTTTGCGGCGAGATTCCATCTCCGACCCTCCTCAGTAGCTGGTGATGATGAATACATGGCGCACCGTGCGGGGGTCTGCGCCCGGCTTGATGACTGCCAGCATGGACTTGCCGCTGGCCTCGGGGGTCAGCTCCTTGATGACGCCCACCAGCACATCCGGCGGAAACACCCCACCCAGACCGGTGGTGATGATCTGATCCCCCGCCTTGCTCATCGTGCTCCGGGCGAGGTTGGTCAGGACGCACAGGCCGTCGGCGGCATATTCGGCGCTGCCGGTGATGATGCCGTTGTCCCGGGTGCGGGACACGACGCCCGCGGCGTTGAAGCTGGGGTGCAGGATGGTCATGACCTTGCAGCTGGTGAGGTCTGCTTCCCGCACCACGCCCAGCAGATAGCCCTCGTCGCTGATGACCGCATCGTTGACGGCCACACCGTCCAATGTGCCCCGGTCCAGCGTGAAACCCCAGAAGGAGTCCAGCGGGTCGCGGCCGATGACGAAGGAGGAGGTGTAGCTCATCTCGGGGTGCTGCTCCTGAATGTTGGTCAGTGCCTTGTAGGCCTCGTTCTCCGCCTTGAGCTTGTCGTAGTCCACCATCTGGGCGCGGAGGGCGGCGTTTTCCTCGGTGAGGGTCTTGTTCTCTTCCAGAATGGCGTCGATGTCGGCGTAGTTCTCCCACAGGGAGGCCACCCCGCCGCTCAGCTTCGCCGCCGCCCGCTGGAACGGGGCCACCGCCACGCTCAGCAGCTCCTGCGGGGCGGCGGTGAGGCGGCCGTTCGCGCCTGCATAGGCCATGATGCCCACAAGGAAGACCGCGATGGCGATGAGTATCTTAAATTTCCATGTGTCAAAAAAATCCTTCAAGACGGGCTCCCCTCCGAATCTGCAAAAAAGCGCGGACAGCCGTGCCATCCGCGCTCAAAGTCTCATCTTCTGCGGCGCAGCAGCGCAAAGGTCTTTTCCCCGGCCTGCCGCCGCAAATGGCACAGCCAGAGCTTACATATGACCGCCGTCGGTATCCAGAACATCATGCAGGACGTCCACATGATCCAGCACAGCGCCAGCGCCCTTGGCCACGCAGTCCAGCGGGTCTTCGGCCACATGGACGTCGATGCCGGTCTCGCTCTCGATGAGCTTGTCGAGGCCGCGCAGCAGTGCGCCGCCGCCGGTCAGGGTGATACCGTGGTCGATGATGTCGGCGCTCAGCTCAGGCGGCGTGCGTTCCAGCGTCTCCTTGATGGCGCTGGTGATCTTGACCAGACACTCCAACAGGGCCTCACGGACATCCTCCGAGTGGACGATGACATTCTTGGGCAGGCCGTCCACGAGATTGCGGCCCTTGATCTCGAGGGTCATCTCGGACTCCATCGGGTAGGCCGAGCCGATCTCGATCTTGATCTGCTCAGCGGTGCGCTCACCGATGAGCAGATTATACTTGCGCTTGATAAAGGCGATGATCGCCTGATCGAACATATCGCCCGCCATCCGGACGCTGCGGGAGGCCACGATGCCGCCCAGAGAGATGACGGCGATCTCTGCCGTGCCGCCGCCGATGTCCACGATCATGCTGCCGGTAGGTTCGCTGATGGGCAGACCGGCACCGATGGCCGCTGCCATCGGCTCTTCGATGACCGACACCTGACGGGCACCGGCCTTCAGGGCAGCTTCCCGCACCGCGCGGCGCTCCACCTCGGTGACGCCCGACGGGATGCAGATGACCACCCGGGGGCGGGAGAACATGCTGTTGCCGCAGGCCTTCTTCAGGAAGGTCTCCAGCATATTGGCGGTGATGTCAAAATCAGCGATGACACCGTCCTTCAAGGGGCGGACCGCCACGATGCTGCCGGGGGTGCGGCCGATGACGGCCTTTGCCTCGGCACCCACGCAGCGCACCTCGTCGCTCTTGGTGTCCACAGCCACGACGGAAGGCTCACGCATGATGATGCCCTTGCCCTTCATGTAAACGAGGGTATTGGCCGTACCGAGATCGATTCCAACATCCTTTGAAAACAAGCTCATATTCTCTATCTCTCCTTACGAATTTCCAAGGTCTATTCCAAAATGCAGAGCCGCCCTCCCAGACCAGTCGGCAGCCCATCGCAGAATAACACGTATTTATTATAGCCGCAAGACGCGCTTTTCTCAAGCATTTCCGCAAACTTTTTCGAGTTTTTTCATTTTTCTGCGTCCCGCATCAGAATCGGCCCAGCAGGCGGGCCGTCCGGCTGACCGGCAGGCCCATGATGGTGTAGTAATCCCCTTCCAGCCGGTCGAGCCAGAGGGCGGCGCGGCCCTGAATGGCGTAAGCGCCGGCCTTATCATAGGGTTCCTTGGTGGCCGTGTAGGCGTCGATCTCCTCCTCCGGGATGGGGAAAAAGGTCACTTTGCAGCTGTCCACAAAGCTCTCGGTGCGCAGGCCGTCCGACACGCAGACACCGGTGTGCACCTCGTGAGTGGCACCGGACAGGGCGCGGAGCATCCGCTTGGCGTCCTCCACGCTGTGGGGCTTGCCGAAAACTTCGCCGCCCACGTCCACGACGGTATCACAGCCCAGCACCACCGCGCCGGGATGGTCTTTTGCCACGGCGAGGCATTTACCCCGCGCCAGCTTTTCCACCAGCCGGGCCGGGGTGTCCGCCGTGACGGTGCTCTCGTCGAAATCACTCACGCAGATGGTGAAATCCGTCGTATATAAGCTCAGAAGCTCCTTCCGGCGCGGACTGCCGGAGGCCAAGATCAGGTCCATGCTGTTCTCCTTTTATTTCCCCGTCGAGCCGAAGCCGCCCTCGCCGCGGGAGGTCTCCTCCAGTGCGTCGGCCTGCGCGAAAACCGCTGTATACACGGGTGCGATGCAGAGCTGAGCCACTCGCTCCCCGGGCTGGATGGTATAGGCCTCCGTCCCCAGATTGACCATCGGCACCTTCAGCTCGCCGCGGTAGTCGCTGTCCACGACGCCGACACCGTTGGCCATGCAAAGGCCGTGCTTGATGGACAGGCCGCTGCGGGCATAGACCAGCGCCACCGCGTGTGCGCCGGGCAGCTCGATGGCAAGGCCGGTGGGCACCAGCACCCGCTGCATGGGCTGGACGGTCAGCGGCTCATCCAGCACGGCGCACAGGTCGGCGGCGGCAGAGCCGGAGGTGGCGTAGGCGGGCACCTTGGCCCGGGAGTCTAACACTTTGTATTTTACAGTAATGGGTTCCATAGTATACCTCTTTAATTCGTCCCCTTGAAATAGAGTCCTCTCGTGAACTCTCCCTCGAAGGGTGCGTGCTGTCGGATGCTGTCGAGGATGGCAGCAGCCTCCTCCCTGCTTTCCAGCGTGAAGTAGGCCACGCCGTAGTCCACGGTCAGCGCACCGGGCTTGTCGCCCATATAGATGGGCACCGGATTATAAATAGTACGGACGCCCAGCCCGCACCGCACCGGGAACTTTTTCGCTTTGCGGTCGGTGAGCAGGCCGGTCTTGTCGCAGTGGGCGCAGTCGTGGATATTTTGCAGCGGGCAGGCGCGGGTGACCATCAGCGGCATATGGCCGTAGGTGATGACGCCGGTGGGGACAGGTCTGCCCTCGTGGGTGGGCGCGATGGTGCTGATGTCGCTGTCCTTCACCTCGGGCAGGATGAGCACCGAGCCAAGGCCGAGGTCGGCATAATACTGGGCCGCGAGGTTGTTGGTGACATTGAGGCCGAAGCCGCCGGTCATGGGCAGACCCCGGCAGAGCCGCAGGTGGGCGATGTTGCTCACCTCATAGCCCGCAAAGCCCGCGTCCTGCGTGGCCGCGATGCGGCGGGCGGTGTCCTCCTCCAGTGCACCAAACATGACCCGGGGCAGCTCCAGCAGTGTCTTTTCCCGCCACTCGCGGGGGACGCGGTCGGCTTGCCCGATGGGCAGGATGAGGTACTCCACTCCGCTCAGGGCCTGTTCCGGCACCTGCTCCCAGCGCTCGAACCGGGCGCGGAGGGTGCGATGGGGCGGCAGGGTGCGCAGGGGCAGAGGCGGAAGCTCCACCTCGTTCACCGGCCACGGGCGCAGGGTCTCCCGCTTTTTCAGCAGGGCATCCAGCGCCTCACGGCGCAGCTCGTTGACGGCGCTGCCCGGCACGAACCACGGCCCGCCGTCCATCTCCACATCGATCTTCTCCGCCGCGAAAGGGGTGCCGCCAGTCTTGCTCAGGCTGCGGCTCAGGCTCTCGGTGGGGTCGGTGCGAGCGGGCTGCGGCTCAGCGTCACCGTAGGCGAAGGCCTTGTTGGTGCCGTCGGTGACGGTCAGCTTCTCGCCGCCCTCCTCGATCTCGATCTTCATCTCCACCGGCACGCGGGAGCGCTCCCGGCGGTACAGCTCCCGCAGGGCGGGCAGGGTCTTCTTGGTCAGCTCGGCGTCGGCCTCGCTGCGGACGCCGAACATCGTGCCATCGATCTTTCCGTCCAGATAACCGGAGGTGAAGCCGGAGCGGCTGAAGGCATTCTTCAGCAGGTCCCGGTCGTAGGCGCGGCCCTCGCGGCCCGCCAGACAGGCGCTGACGGCAGCCGCAACATACTCCGGCGTCCGCAGACGGCCTTCGATCTTCGCCGAAGCCACGCCGATGGCCTGCAGCTTGTCCAGCTTGTCGATGACGGAGTTGTCCTTGAGGGACAGGTGATGCAGCCGGCCCGGCTTGCCCTCCGGCAGGGCGTTGGCCTCGAAGGGCAGGCGGCAGGGTCCGGCGCAGGAGCCGCGGTTGCCGCTTCGTCCGCCCAGAAAGGCCGACATATAGCACTGGCCGCTGACGCACATACAGAGGGCGCCGTGGACGAAGCACTCCGTCTCGATGCCGCAGTTCTTGGTGATGTGCTCCACCTCGGGCAGGCTCAGCTCACGGGCCAGCACCACCCGGGCAAAGCCCAGCTCTTTCAGTTCCAGCGCGCCCTGCAGCGTATGGACGCTCATCTGGGTGGAGCCGTGGCGGGGCAGCTGGGGCGCGATGTCCCCGATGAGCTTCGCCACTGCAAGGTCTTGGCAGATGACGGCGTCCGCACCGCTGGCGGCTACCGCGCGCACTGCGTCGGCCAGCCCGTTCAGCTCGCCGCCGTAGACGGTGGTGTTGAGGGCCACATGGACCGCCACGCCCCGGGCGTGGCAGAAGCGGACGGCCTCCTTCAGGCTGTCGGCGTCAAAATTGCCCGCACCGGTGCGGGCGTTGAAGCCGGAAAAGCCCAGATATACCGCATCCGCGCCGCTGAACACCGCCGCACGGAGCATTTCTTCGCTGCCCACCGGGGCAAGGATCTCGATCTTTGACATAGCTCTCCTTTTATACCTATATTATAATGATATACCGCTCACTTCTGGAGCTTCGCCAGCTGCTCCCGCAGGGCAGCGTTCTCCCGTTTGAGAACCTCATTCTCCGCCTTGACCTTGTCGGAGGTCAGCTTTGCTTTCGCGGCGTCGGCGATGTAGTCCTGGATCTGGCTGCGCATATTCTCGGCGCTGCCTGCGCTCTTGCGGTACTCGTCCAGATAGTCCATGGCGCAGAACACCGCCGCCTTGGTCACAGAAAGGTTGGCGTTGCCGTCCAGCAGCTTTGTGATGTCGTCATCCAGCTTCTTGGCCAGCGCGGTGATGTAGTTCTCGGTATCGGTCGTTGCAATGGCGTAAGGTGCGCCTGCAATGGTCACTCTCACTTTGTTTACCATGTTGTCCTCACTTTGCGCGGCACACGCCCCGCCGGGCGGTCATTTCCGGTCAGTTCCAGCCATTTCCGGGACTCCCGGACGTAGTTTTGACCCCCTGCGGAAGCATTCTGCTGCGGCTTTTTCATTATTGGCGGAGTTTGTCCCCGAATTACCCGCCCGAACCGGCGCATTCCGGGGCAAACGCGGCCCTTATCTCCCTTTATTATAATATAAATAGTGCGCGAGAAAAAGTGCTATTTTTGAATTTTTGGCATATTTGTCAGAAACATTGCTAAAAAAATGTCAGATACGGCAAAAATGGTCTCTTTTTCTTGCAATCCACACCTGAAGCGATTATAATATCAGTGGCATATGGTTATGCATGGGGCGAGGGAATAGAGGAGAAATGCCCTGTCACCGTACTAATTCAAAAAATTTAAGCATTCGTGCGGATAGGAGTTCATTTATGACTACAAAAGAATTTGCAAAAATTCTTCAGGACAAGCTCACCAGTGAGTATGGTGTGGACCTGAGCGTTGCATCTCATCAGCAGATCTATCGCGCTCTGGCCCTCATCTGCCGCCAGATGATGAGCGAGAACCATAAGAAGTTCCAGTCCAAGGCCATCGGCACCGGCTCCAAGCAGGTCTACTACCTGTGCATGGAGTTCCTGATGGGCCGCAGCCTCAAGATGAGCCTGTTCAATCTGGGCCTGAACGAGGCCGCCCAGAAGGCTCTGGCCGAGGCTGACATCAGTCTGGACAGCATCTATGAGGAAGAGCCGGATGCCGGTCTGGGCAACGGCGGTCTGGGCCGTCTGGCTGCCTGCTACCTCGACGGCATGGCCACCACCGGCATCTGCGGCACCGGCTACTCCATCCTGTACGAGTACGGCATCTTCAAGCAGAAGATCGTGGACGGCTGGCAGCAGGAGCGCGCCGACAACTGGCTGCCCGGCGGTCAGGTCTGGCTGAAGAGCCACCCCGATCAGGCTGTGGAGATCCGCTTCGACGGCGAGATCCACGAGAACTGGGACCACGGCTTCCACTATATCCAGCATACCAACTACAACAGCGTCATGGCTATCCCCTCTGATATGTATGTTCAGGGCTACGACGGCAAGGGCGTGGCCGAGCTCCGCCTGTGGCAGGCCAAGGCGCCCGACTTCGATATGTCCAGCTTCTCTCTGGGCAACTACAACACCGCGATGAGCAAGAACGCCAGCGCCGAGCTGATCTCCAAGGTGCTGTACCCCAACGACAACCACGTCGAGGGCAAGATCCTCCGCCTGCGTCAGCAGTACTTCCTGTCTGCTGCCTCCATCGGCGACATCGTCCAGAACCACCTGTCCACCTACGGCACCCTTGAGAACCTGCCCGACAAGGTGGCCATCCAGCTGAACGATACCCACCCGACCCTCGCCATCCCCGAGATGATGCGCATTCTGCTGGACGAGTGCGGCTTCGGCTGGGACAAGGCCTTTGACATCTGCCAGAAGGTCTTCTCCTACACCAACCACACCGTCATGGCCGAGGCTCTGGAGAAGTGGAACGTGGACATCTTCAAGATGACTCTGCCCCGCATCTACCAGATCGTGACCGAGATGGACCGCCGCGCCCGCGAGAAGCTGGAGGCAGCCTTCCCCGGCGATCAGGGCAAGATCAACTATATGGCCCTCATCGGCGACAATCAGGTGCGCATGGCCAACATCTGCGCCTACACCGCCAACAGCATCAACGGCGTCTCCAAGCTGCACAGCGAGATCATCAAGGAGAGCGTCTTCCACGATTATTACCTGTATAAGCCGCAGGCCTTCAAGAACGTGACCAACGGCATCGCTTACCGCCGCTGGCTGCTGGCCTCCAACCCCGAGCTGTGCAAGCTGCTGGATGAGACCGTCGGCACCGGCTACAAACACGACGCCTCCGACCTGTCCAAGCTGAACAAGTTCGCCGAGGACAAGACCGTCCTCAAGCGTCTGAACGAGAT
The DNA here is from genome assembly GCF_020687345.1 of Faecalibacterium butyricigenerans. Taxonomy (NCBI): domain Bacteria; kingdom Bacillati; phylum Bacillota; class Clostridia; order Eubacteriales; family Oscillospiraceae; genus Faecalibacterium; species Faecalibacterium butyricigenerans. Next base: position 120,343 of record NZ_JAJEQL010000004.1, on the reverse strand, counting down.
CAAGCTGGACAACAAGAAGAACTTCGCCGCTTACCTCGAGAAGAGCACCGGTCAGTCCATCGACCCCAACTCCATCTTCGACTGTCAGGTCAAGCGGATGCACGAGTACAAGCGCCAGCACCTGAATGCGCTGAACATCGCCGCTCAGTACCTGTACCTGAAGGAGAACCCCAACGCCGACTTCATCCCCAAGACCTATATCTTCGGCGCAAAGGCTGCCCCCGGCTACTATATGGCCAAGCAGATGATCCGCATGATCTGCAAGCTGGGTGACCTCATCAACAACGACCCCGCCGTCCGCGACAAGCTGCGCGTGGTCTATCTGGAAGAGTACTGCGTCTCCCTGAGCGAGCATCTGATGCCCGCCGCCGAGGTCTCTGAGCAGATCTCTCTGGCTGGCACTGAGGCCTCCGGTACCGGCAACATGAAGTTCATGCTGAACGGCGCCATCACGCTGGGCACTCTGGACGGCGCAAACGTCGAGATCGCAGACGCTGCCGGCAAAGAGAACGAGCTGATCTTCGGTATGCTGACGCCCGAGGTCAACAACCTCAAGCAGGTGGGCTACCACCCCAACGCCTTCATCATGGGCGACGACGTCGCAAATGCTGCGCTGAACTTCCTCGAGCGCGGCTGGAACGGCGAGAACTTCCACGAAGTCACCGAGAACCTGCGCAGCAGCGACCCCTATATGGTCATGGCCGACTTCAAGGATTACCGCCGTGCACAGGCCGACCTGCAGCGCCTGTACGCCGACCGTGAGCATTGGGCTAAGATGAGCCTGAAGAACATCGCCAACAGCGGCATCTTCAGCGCCGACCGTGCTGTTCTGGACTACGCACGCGACATCTGGCACGCTTCTGCTGTGAAATAAGCCCTCTCAGTCAGCACTTCGTGCTGCCAGCTCCCCCAAAGAGGGAGCCATTGGCAGTCGATTTCAGTATCCGTCCTACGGGGAAAGCCCTGCGGCGGTCTTCTAACTCAAGCCATAAAACAAAAACCCCGTGGCATCGCTGCCCGGGGCTTTTTTTGAGAAAGGACGATCCTTTTTGCCTTGTCTGTTCAATAGCTTCGACCCCTATTTCAAGCAGCCCTTCGGCGCGGTACGCGCCGGCCAGAGCGTGCATCTGTCCCTCTGCATCCCGGAAGAGCTGGGCTATGTTGACCCTCACCTCGTATTGCAGAAGGAGGGCCGGTATGACGTGCCCGTCCACTACCGGATGAAGTTCGACGGCCAGACGCCCCATCAGAATCACTTTTCGGTGGACGTCACCCTCAACGATGTGGGCCTCTACTTCTACTATTTCGACCTCTACACCGACTTTCGCCGCATCGTCCGAGGGCCGGACAACTGCGGCGTCGTGAGCTGGCAGGAGGGCGAGAGCTGGCAGATCACGGTCTACGAGGCCGATTTTGAGACGCCCGCCCCCATCAAGGGCAAGGTGTTCTACCAGATCTTCCCCGACCGCTTCTGCGAGGGTGTGGAGAACAAGCCCATGCCCTTCCCCGACCGGCTTTATCAGGCCGACAAGCACGCCGAACCCTTCTGGCAGCCCAACGAGGTGGGCGGCCACCTGAACGAGGACTATTTCGGCGGCGACCTCAAGGGCATCCAGATGAAGCTGCCCTACCTGCGGAAGATGGGAGTGGACTACCTCTACCTCAACCCCATCTTTGAGGCCCACTCCAACCACCGGTACAACACCGCCGACTATCTCAACGTAGACCCCCTGCTGGGCACCAACGAGGACTTCGTGGCCCTCTGCGCCGAGGCCAAAAAGTACGGCATCGGCATCGTGCTGGACGGCGTCTTCAGCCACACCGGCTCGGACAGCCGCTATTTCAACCGGGAGGGCCGCTACGGCGAGGGCGGCGCTTACCGCGACCCCAGCTCCCCCTACCGCAGCTGGTACGACTTCGACCCCAAGTATAAGGGCGGCTACCGCAGCTGGTGGGGCTTCGAGACCCTGCCCGAGGTCAACGAGGAAACGCCCTCCTACGTCGAATTTATTACCGGCGAGGGCGGCGTTATCGACACATGGCTGCGCCGGGGCGCGGCAGGCTTCCGTCTGGACGTGGCCGACGAGCTGCCCGACTCCTTCATCGAAAAAGTGCGCACCGCCGTCAAGCGGGTCAGCCCGGACAAGTTCCTGCTGGGTGAGGTCTGGGAGGACGCCACCACCAAATTCGGTTTCGACAAGCGCCGCACCTACCTGCTGGGCAAAGGCCTCGACAGCGTGATGAACTACCCCTTCAAGAACGCCGTCCTCGGCTTCGTCTGCGGCCGGGACGCCGGGCAGACCATGACCGACATCCTCACCCTCTGTGAGCACTACCCCGCCCCGGCCCTCGACACGGCCCTGAATTTCCTCTCCACCCACGACACCGAGCGGGCGCTGACCGTCATCGCCGACGAACCGGCCAATGGCCGGGGCCGTGCATGGCAGAGCGGGCGCTGCGTCACCGGCGACGCCTACGAGGAAGGGATGCTCCGGCTGCGGATGGCCTATGCCATCATCTACACCCTGCCCGGCGTCCCCTGCCTCTACTACGGCGACGAGATCGGGATGCAGGGCTACCGTGACCCCTTCAACCGGGGCTTCTACTGCTGGGACAGCCACGAGGAGCGGCTGCGTCCGGTGCTGGCCCAGCTGGCACAGCTCCGCCACAGCTGCGAAGCCTTCCGCACCGGCGCGCTCCGCGTCCTGCGGGCCGAGGGCGGCATCCTCCACTACCAGCGCATCGGCGAAGCCGAGACGGCGGAGATCATCGTCAACCGCACCGAGCACATCATCGTGGAGCCGCTGGCCTCCGGCAAGCATACCGAGGTGAACCCCATGGGCTTTACCATCGTGGTGGAAGAGATCGGCCATAACCCGGATCACAGCTACTACGATTATCAGTAAGCTTTATTTACAATTCGTCTCTGTACTTTCGCGTCCGTTTGCTCTATAATGAGGGCAGACACCCGCAAAGGAGGGAGCTTTGATGTCTATTGACCCCATTTTTTGGCTGCTGGCCGCCATCGGCTTCGTCGTTCTCGAGGCCATGACGCTGAATCTCGTCTCCATCTGGTTCGCGGTGGGCAGTGCGGCCGCGCTGCTCAGCTGCCTTGTGGTGGCGTCCTTCCGGGTGCAGGCGGTGGTGTTCATCGCCGTCAGCATCCTCTGTCTGTTGGCCCTCAAGCCCCTGTGTGCCCGGCTGCGCAAGCCGCCCACCGCCACGAACGGCGACCGCGCCCTTGGCCGGGAGGCCGTCGTGCTCACCCCCGTCTCCGCTGAGGCCGCCGGCCGTGTCCGGCTGGACGGCGTGGACTGGAACGCCCGCTGTGCCACCCCCGGCGATACCCTCGCCCCGGGCCAGAGCTGCCGGGTGGCCGAGATCCACAGCACCCTGCTCATCGTGGAGCCTGTCCTGACCGAGACCGCCCGCCGGGCGGCTCACTGAACGAAAGGAGCGTCCCTATGCCTATCATGCTGTTCCTGATCCTCATCCTGATCTTCGTTGTCCTGCTGGTGGTCGTCACCAACATCGTCATCGTGCCCCAGTCGATGGTCTACGTCGTCGAGCGTCTTGGCAGCTATTCCGAGACATGGAGCGCCGGCCTGCACGTTAAAATTCCGTTCCTCGAGCGGGTGGCAAAGAAGGTCAGCCTGAAAGAGCAGGTTGCCGACTTCCCCCCTCAGCCGGTCATCACCCGCGATAACGTCACCATGCAGATCGACACCGTGGTCTTCTTTCAGGTGATGGATGCCAAGCTCTACACCTATGGCGTCAACCAGCCCATCGCGGCCATCGAGAGCCTGTCCGCCACCACGCTGCGCAACATCATCGGCGAGATGGAGCTGGACCACACCCTCACCAGCCGCGACACCATCAACAGCAAGATTACCGCCATCCTTGACGAGGCCACCGACAAGTGGGGCATCAAGGTCAACCGTGTCGAGGTCAAGAATATCATCCCTCCGCGTGAGATCCAGGAGGCCATGGAGAAGCAGATGAAGGCCGAGCGCGAGAAGCGCGCCGTCATCCTGAAGGCCGACGGCGAGAAGCAGGCCGCCATCACCGCCGCTGAGGGCGAAAAGGAGTCTGCCATCCTCCGCGCCGACGCCGTCAAGCAGCAGCGCATCCTCGAGGCCGAGGGCGAAGCACAGGCCATCCTCGCCGTCCAGAAGGCCAACGCCGACGCCATCCGTCTGCTGAACGAGGCCATGCCCACCGATAAGGTGCTGGCCCTGCGCAGTCTGGAAGCGCTGGCCAAGGTCGCCAACGGCAAGGCCACCAAGATCATCATTCCTTCCGACTTGCAAAACCTCGGCGGCGTCGTGCCCAGCATCAAGGAACTGATGACCGACCCGAAAGACGCAGAATAAGAGGCTTACGCTATGATCTACGACACCCTGAACAATCTTCCCAACTACCTCGGCATGAGCGAAAACCTTGACGCCGTCATTGAGTTCATCATGGCCCGGGACATCAACAACCTGCCCGCCGGCAAGACCCGCATCCTCGGCGACAAGGCTGTGGTCACGGTCAGCACCGTCACCCCCCAGACCTCCGACAAGGCGCTGTTCCAGCGCCGGGACAGCCACCTGACCCTTGAGACCGACCTCGAAGGCAGCGAGCTGTTCGAGGTGTCGCTGGGCGAGCTGACCCCCACCAAGCCCGCCGACGAGGCCGCTGACCTGACCGTCGGCACCGCAGGCACCAGCATCGCCGGTATGCTCTGCGAGGGCCGCTTCGCCCTCTATCTGGCCGGTGAGCCGTACAAATCCGGCCTGAAGGCACAGGGCTGCGGCAAACTGAAAAAGGCCGTCTTCAGCATCGAGCTGGACGAAGACGAGGAAGCCGAGTAATTTCAAAAAGCAAAGCTCCACGCAGCGTAGGTTGTGTGGAGCTTTTTGCTATGGTATCCTTTGGACAGAGAGAAACAATCACAAAGGAGAGTTTATATGGATTCTTACGTCACCGGCACTGCCATCCGGCAGCTGCGGGAAGCCAAACACCTGACGCAGGCAGAGCTGGCCGAAAAGCTGGCCGTCAGCGCAAAGGCCATCTCCAAGTGGGAGACAGGCCGCGGCCTGCCCGACATCTCACTGCTGGAGCCGCTGGCGGCGGCTCTGGGCGTCAGCGTGCTCGAGCTGATGCAGGGCGAACCCGTCGTCAACCGGAACCGCTCCGCCAACCTGCTTCGCTCCAAGCTCTACGTCTGCCCCCTGTGCGGCAATGTGCTCCACGCCACCGGGCAGGCTGTCGTGAGCTGCTGCGGCATCACCCTGCCGCCGCTGGACATCTCTGAGGCGGACGACGCCGACGAGCACCATCAGCTGACACTGGAACGGGTGGAAGATGAGCTTTTCGTCACCATCCACCACCCCATGACCAAAGACCACTACATTTCCTTCATCGCCTGCCTTACCGGCGACAAATTACAGCTGGTCAAGCTTTACCCTGAGGGCGACGCCAGCTGCCGTTTCAAAATCACCGGTGCGGGCGTACTCTACTTCTACTGCAACCGCCACGGGCTGATGAAGGCCCCGGACTTCCGGGCAGCGGCTCGTCATACGCCGCCCCAGAAGCTCCACCTGCGGGAACCGGACGAGGGCGACCGCGAACAGGTCATGGCCTACCGGGAAGAATTTCTTGCCATCAGCTCCCGGCTCGACGGCACGTCGGCGCTGGACAAATACGACGACTTCGACCAGTGGCTGGCTAACATCCGCAAGCTGAAAGACCCAGCCACCACACCTGCCGGGTTCGTACCGGCCACCCAGTATCTGGCTCTGGACGAGCAGGAGCATCTTGTCGGCATGACCAACCTGCGCCACCATCTCAACGACTATCTGCTGGCTTACGGCGGTCACATCGGCTACAGCGTCCGCCCCTCGGAGCGGAAGAACGGCTACGCCAGCCAGATGCTCTGCATGACCCTCGAAAAGGCCAAGGAGCGCGGCATCTCCAAGGTGCGCATCTGCTGTGACCACTATAACATCGCCTCGGCAAAGACGATTCAGTCTAACGGCGGTGTACTGGAAGATGAGATGTTTGACTCCTCGGATGGGATGCTGACTCAGCGGTACTGGATAGAGAATCGATAATATACAAAAAGGCTCCGGCAGCGCCGGAGCCTTTGCTCTTATTCAAAAATCAGCCCAGATGGAACATATCAATGAGCACGACCATAGCCAGACCGTAGTACACCACAACGGCCACGAGGTCGTTGATGGTGGTGATGAGGGGGCCGGACGCCACGGCGGGGTCGATGTGGATCTTGTGGAACAGCATGGGGATGATGGTGCCCACCAAGCTGGAAATGACCATCGCCACGATGAGGGAGATGCCGACGCAGCCGGAGAGCAGGAAGGCCTCTCCCCAAGCGTATGCCTTGAAGAAGTGGATATAACAGCCGAGGAAGCCCAGCGCCATGACCGCCAGCAGTGCGCCGTTGACCAGACCCACCCGCATCTCCTTCCAGAGCAGATGCAGCTTTTTGGAGGTGGTCAGGTTCTCATCCACCAGCACGCGGATGGTGACGGCCAGCGACTGGGTGCCCACATTGCCCGCCATATCCAGCACCATGGACTGGAAGCAGATGACGATGGGCAGGACGGCCACCACCGACTCGAAGGCGCCCACCACCGAGGACACCAGCATCCCGAGGAAAAGCAGGGCGATCAGCCACGGCAGACGCTTTTTGACGCTCTCGAACACGCCCTCGTTCAGGTCCTCCTCGCTGGTCAGACCGCCCAGCTTTGCGTAATCATCGCCCATCTCATCATCCACCAGCTCGACGACATCCGCCGAGGTGATGATGCCCACCAGCTCTCCGGTGTCGTTCAGGACGGGCAGCGAACGCTCGGCATAGTCCACGATACGGTCGATGCAGTCGCTGATCTTCTCGTGGTCCGTCACATAGGGGTACGACCGGGCGATGAGCTTCTCGAGGCTGTCGTCCGCCCGGGCGATGATGAGGTCTTTCAGATCGATGGCACCGTAGAACTTCTCGTTCTCGTCCACGACATAGAGGGTGGAGATGTTGTCGTTCTCGCCGGCCTGCTTCACCAGCTCACTCATGGCCTGCCGGATGGTCATGTCCTTCCGGATGCAGATGTAGTTGGTGGTCATGCTGCTGCCGATCTCGTCTTCTCCATAGGACAGCAGCATCTTCACGTCCTCGGCGGAGTCCTTGTCCAGCTGGCCGACGATCTTGGCCTTGTCCTCTTCCTCGAGGTCGTCCAGCGCATCCACAGCGTCGTCCGAGTCCATGTTCGAGACGACCTTTGCGGCCTTCTCGCTGGGCAGCTCCTTCAGGTAGGGCTCCGCGTCATCCAGATAGGAGAAGATCTCGGCCACACGCTCCACGCCCAGCACGGTGTAGAGCTTCTGGCGCTCATCAGGCGTCAGGGCCTCGAGGGCGTCGGCAAGGTCATTCTCATGGTAATCGGAGAGCTTTTCGGCCAGCTCAGCCTGCGGCAGGCCGCTGTGGATGAGGTCGAGTATCTCCTGCTGGTAGTTCTTCTTCTGCATCTTGGGTTCCTCCTCCCCTTTTGGGGCATAAAAATACACCGCGTCGTCTTCTGGTCGGACTCCTGCGGTGTATCATGGGCAGATGCATTCAGGACGCGGCAGAGCTATTCGTTGCTGCCCGCATCGCAGGAGGAGCGTTGTTTGGGTTGGTCTAAATGGTCGCCGGACATTCGTCTCGTTTCCTCCTGTCAATGTATTTGCCTTTCCAGCTAGGTCAGCATACTACGCTGGGGCGGATTTTTCAACCCCTTTTACAAATTTTTTACTGCTTTCTTGCCAGAATGCACAAAAGAGCAGCCGCCCTCCCCGGAGGAAAAGCGGCTGCTCTCGTTTATTTTGACGCTTAGTATGCGACGCCCCAGTAGACCATAGTCTTCGCAGGCTTGCCGCAGCAGGGGCAGACATCGCTCAGATGCTCCTGCTCGAAGGGCATACAACGGCTGGACAGGCCAGCCTCTTCCTTCATCTTCATCTCACAGGCCAGATCGCCGCACCACATGGTCTTGATGTAGCCGGTGTTGGCCTTGGCCAGCTCCTTGACCTCGTCCATGGTGGTGGCGGGCCAAGTGCGGGCTTCACGGTTGGCCAGAGCGCGCTCGTACAGGTCCTTGCGCAGGGCCTCCAGCTGGGCCGGGATGGCGGTCTCCAGCTCGTCCAGAGAGACGAACACCTTCTCGCGGGTGTCGCGGCGGACGAGGACGCACTGGTTCTTCTCCAGATCCTTGGGGCCGATCTCAAGGCGCAGGGGCACGCCCTTCATCTCCCACTGGGAGAACTTCCAGCCGGGGGCGTTGTCGCTGTCGTCCAGCTTGACGCGGGCGTACTTGCTGATCTTCTCGGCCAGCTCTGCAGCTTTCTCGGAAACGCCGGGCTTGTGGGCAGCGATGGGCACCACCACGACCTGAACGGGGGCGACAGCCGGGGGCAGGATGAGGCCGTCGTCGTCGCCGTGGGTCATGATGATCGCACCCACCAGACGGGTGGAAACGCCCCAGCTGGTCTGGAACGGGTGATGCAGCTGGTTGTCGCGGCCGGTGAAGGTCACGTCGTAAGCCTTGCTGAACTTATCGCCGAAGTAGTGGCTGGTGCCGCTCTGCAGGGCCTTGCCGTCCTTCATCATGGCTTCGATGGTGTAGGTGGCCTCGGCACCGGCGAACTTCTCTTTATCGGTCTTACGGCCCTTGACAACAGGGATGGCCAGATCCTGCTCGCAGACGTCTGCGTAGCAGTTCAGCTGCTGCTGGGTCTCAGCCTCAGCCTCGGCAGCGGTCTCGTGGATGGTGTGACCCTCCTGCCACCAGAACTCGCGGCTGCGCAGGAAGGGGCGGGTGGTCTTCTCCCAGCGCACGACGCTGCACCACTGGTTGTACTTCATGGGCAGCTCGCGGTAGCTGTGCAGCACACGGGACCAGTGATCGCAGAACATGGTCTCGCTGGTGGGGCGAACCGCCAGACGCTCTTCCAGCTTGTCCGAGCCGCCCATCGTGACCCACGCCACCTCCGGCGCGAAGCCATTGACCAGCTCGCCTTCCTTCTGCAGCAGGCTCTCAGGGATCAGTACGGGCATCGCCACGTTCTCGTGGCCGGTGGCCTTGAAGCGGGCATCCATGTCTTTCTGGATCAGCTCCCAGATGGCCTGACCGTAGGGGCGCAGGATGATGAAGCCCTTGACGCTGGAATACTCGACCAGCTCTGCCTTGACGCAGATGTCGGTATACCACTGTGCAAAGTTTTCCTCCTGGCTTGTGATCGCCTGTACGAGCTTTTTGTTGTCTTTTGCCATTTTAATCTTATCCTCCCAAGGCCGTGCGCCAAACGCTCATCGTTCCGCACGAACCCATATATAAAGCCCCGCCGCTCTCTCTGCCGTGTGCAGAGTCGCGGATGCGGGGCTTTTCTGCATCTGTTGCTCAGCCCTTGTGGCTGTCCACAAAGTTCACCACATCACCCACCGTGCGCAGGTTCTCGATGGCGTCGTCGGGCACCTCGATGCCAAACTCATCCTCCAGCGTCATCACCATATCCACGATGTCGAGGCTGTCGGCCTCAAAATCGCCCATAATGTCGCTGTCCATCGTGATCTTAGCAGGATCGACGTCCAGCTGTTCTGCCAGCAGTGCGCGGATCTTTTCAAACGTATCCATGATCGCGGTCTCCTTTTTGTGCTTTAATTTCGCATTTTCACGCTGCGCAGGCCGGGCATCTCTCCCCGCCTCCCCTTTGGCGGGCAGGCCGTCCCCCTGCGCAGAATGCTCTCTTTCTTTATATCCCATGACATGGCTGTTGTCAAGCCCCGTTTTTCTCTCCGGGTCGTTTTCCGGGCAAAAATTCCAGTTGAAATCCATCTGCCGCCTCTTTTTTTGCTTGACAGAACCGCCGTTCGTTCTTATAGTAATAGTAGCCCTCTCAGGCGCTTGCGCGCCAGCTCTCCCAGAGGGAGAGCCACTGGCGTGCCGGTCAGGTCTGTTCTGGATGAAAAAGCCCATGCTGCGATGCACAGCTTCGCTCCGCTTTATCCATCAGGTCGTTAAGAGAGGCCAAAGGAGTTTTCAACATGAAGCTTTCATTCACCAAAATGCAGGGCTGCGCCAACGATTACATCTACCTCGACTGCCGCACCAGCGGCGTGCCGGAGGACATCGCGGCCCTTTCGCAGAAGCTCTCCCGCCGCCACTTTTCCATCGGTGCGGACGGCATCATCTGCATCTGCGCCCCGGTGACGGAGGGTGCGGACGGGCGGATGCGCATCTTCAACGCCGACGGCAGCGAGGCGCAGATGTGCGGCAACGGCGTGCGCTGCGTGGCCGAATGGCTCTACACCCACGGCGCTGCGAAAGAGACGCTCCGCATCGACACCAACAGCGGCACCAAGACCATCACCCACAGGGGCGCACAGCTCTGGCAGGTGGAGATGGGCGGATACTCCGCCATGGCTGCGGCCCTGCCCGCTGTGAACATGGGCGAAGGGCCGCTGGTGGACTGCCCCCTCACCGTGGAGGGCAGGACGTGGCGCGTCACCTGCATCAGCGTGGGCAACCCCCACTGCGTGACCGTGGTGGAGGATGTAGACTGCCTGAAGCTTGAGGACATCGGCCCCGCGTTCGAGCGCCACGCCAACTTCCCGGAGCGGGTCAACACCGAGTTCGTGGAGGTGGTGGACGCCACCCACCTGAAAATGCGGGTGTGGGAGCGGGGCAGCGGCGAGACATGGGCCTGCGGCACCGGCACCTGCGCCACCGTGGCGGCGCTGACCGAGCTGGGCCTCTGCCCCGCCGGAGAGGACGTCCATGTCCAGCTGCGGGGCGGTGAGCTTATCATCCGGGTCCTGCCGGACAAAAAACTGCTCATGACCGGCAGTGCGGTCACCGTATGCGAGGGCACCGCTGAGGTATAAAGCATCCTTGCCCTCTCCGTAACTGAGAGGGCAGGCCGCCTATCAAGTAAAGAATCGAGGGAAAGTATTATGAAAATGAACAAGCACTACAACGAGCTGAAGGCCAGCTACCTCTTCGTGGACATCGCCCACAAGGTCGCCGCCTATCAGGAGGCCCACCCCGAGAAGGAGATCATCCGTCTGGGCATCGGCGACGTGACCCAGCCTCTGGCCAAGTGCGTCGTGGACGCCATGCACGACGCCGTCACCGAGATGGGCACCAAAGAGGGCTTCCACGGCTACGGCCCCGAGCAGGGCTACCCCTTCCTCAAGCAGGCCATTCAGGGCTACTACGCAGGCCGCGGCACCCAGCTGGCGGAAGATGAGATCTTCATCTCCGACGGCGCAAAGAGCGACCTCGCCAATCTGCTGGGCCTCTTTGACGTGGACAACACCGTCCTCGTTCCGGACCCCGTCTACCCCACCTATGTGGATGACAATGTCACCGACGGCCGCAAGATCATCTACGGCCGCACCAGTCAGGAGAATGGCTTCCTCGGGATGCCCGACGACAGCGTGAAGGCTGACATCATCTACATCTGCAGCCCCAACAACCCCACCGGCGCGGCCTACACCCGCGACCAGCTCAAGGCATGGGTGGAGTACGCCAGAAAGAACAACGCCATCCTCCTCTACGATGCTGCCTACGAGTGCTTCATCTCCGACGGCGAGCTGGCCCGCAGCATCTTCGAGATCGAGGGTGCCCGCGAGTGCGCCATTGAGATCTGCTCCTTCTCCAAGATCGCAGGCTTCACCGGCACCCGCTGCGGCTACACCATCGTGCCGAAGGAGCTGGAGCGTGACGGCATGAGCCTCAACAAGCTCTGGCTCCGCCGCCAGACCACCAAGTTCAACGGTGTGCCCTACATCGTGCAGCGCGGCGCGGCCGCCGTCTTTACCGAGAGCGGCATGGCTGAGATCCAGCACAACCTCGACTACTACCGCCAGAACGCCAAGGTCATCGCCGACGCGCTGGACGAGTGCGGCGTGTGGTACTGCGGCGGCAAGAACAGCCCCTACATCTGGCTGCGCTGCCCCGGCAGCATGAAGAGCTGGGAGTTCTTCGACTGGCTCCTGGAGAACTGCGGCGTCGTGGGCACCCCGGGCGTGGGCTTCGGCGAGTGCGGCGAGGGTTACTTCCGCCTGACCGCTTTCGGTGACGCCGAAAAGACCAAGACCGCCGCCGAGCGCATCAAGGCCGCCATCAAGGCTCTGTAAATTTTATCGCACAAAAAGAGGGAGGCTCCCGCCGAGGGCCTCCCTCTTTTGCATCCAACGATTTGTGAGCTTGTCACAAAAATCAGTCGTTCTTTACTGCAAATCGTCGATTTTTAACCATACTCTTGTCCCTCCCCCGAAAAAATGATAAGATAATGTTAGACAGATGAGCAACTGTCCTTTGCGGCCATGAACATCCATCTATTACTTACAGGAGGAATCATCATGAAGCACTGGAAACGCATTCTATCCGCGCTCCTTATCAGCGCATTCGCTCTCACACTTTTTACAGGATGTGACAAAAAAGTAAAGCTGGAGGATGAACTGTTCAACCAGATGGCTGACTACGGCGAGACCATTGGGTTAAAGGTCGAAAAAGAAAAAGATAACAGCATTGCTGAGACCGCCTTTCATTTCCTCAGCAGTCGCTGCACAGGCAAGCTGGATAAGAACTTCTTTGGTAAAACCAAAAACTGGAAGTGGACTCCGACCGAGAACGGAAAAGAGTTTTTGGCCCTTCTTCCAGATCAGGAGACCTCTCGGTATCGCATCAGTTGGACGTTACTTCCTTCTGACCCCAAGAGCCAGTATTATAAAGATCCTCAAGTCATTGCCGCTGCTGTCATGCAGGACGCTTTTATTGAGGGCACAAACAGTTACGAAACCTTCAACTCTTCGCTTACCTTTGAAGATACGATTCATGTCAGCATAGCTCAGGGCAAAATCGGAGGATATACATATTGTCTTGTTATCCAGCGCCGCTCTTCTGTCAACTGAGTTTTTATTCTAGCGACACACTCTGACCTCATATAAGCAAGTCGTCCCCGCAGCGAAAAATGCTGCGGGGACGGCTTTTATTTTACTTTACCGCTCAAATGTCGTGCTAAGGGTCGTGCTCCACTCCCCGCCGGGGGCGAGGCAGGCCGCAGCGGCCCGCTGGCTCCACTCCTGCGGGTCGTCCACCGAGGCGGGCAGAGAGTTCCACGGCTCGATGCAGACGAAGCGCAGCGGCTTCGACAGGGCCGACCAGATGAGGGTATAGGGGAAGCCGGCCACATCGCAGACGATGCTGCGGCCGGTGTCCTTCTCGTAGATGCCCAGCGTCTTGGTGCGCAGGCCTGCCATGCAGAAGCTGTCGTTGTCGAAGAGGTCGTTGGTCAGCGGGATTGCCTGCTGGTTCTTCCACTGGTAGTAGCATTTGCCCGTCAGCAATCCGCCCCCGCTGGCGTCGAGGATGACCGGGCTTTCGGGCTGGTCGAAACGGAACTCATAGTCCTCGACGGTGTGCTCTGCATCGAAGGGCACACAAAAGGCCGGATGGTAGCCGATGCCGAACCGCAGCTCCTCGCTGCCGGGGTTCGAGACGGTGAGGGTGTGGTGAAGGGTCTTGCCGTCCAGCCGGAAGGTACTGGTGAGGACGAAGTCGAAGGGGAACCGCTCTGCCTTCATGGTCTCGTCCGGACGCAGCTCGAGCCGGATGGTATCGCCCTCGGCCTTTCGCAGGGTGTGCTCCACATCCCGCGCGAAGCCGTGCTGCCCGCCCTTATAGGTCTTTCCGCCGTGGGTGAAGCTGCCGTCCTTGAGCTTGCCCGTCCACGGGAAGAGGATGGGCGCGTGGCGCTTCCAGACTGCCGGGTCTGCCTGCCAGAGCAGCTCTTCTCCCGCTGCGTTCTTCAGGCTGACGGCCTCGGCACCATGGGTGTCCACCGTAAGGGTCAGATATTCGTTGTGAATGGTCGCCTGCATTTGTCTGCACTCTCCTTTTTCAGTGTGTTTTTGCTGCTTCCAGTATACTCCCCCTGCCCCGAAAAGCCAAGAGGATTCACCCATTCTCTCCCAGCGGAATAGGCTGTACCGAGCCTTGTTCTGATTTTACGCAAAGGAGAGTTTTTATATGGCTACCGGAATCCTGCGCATCCAAGCTTTTGCAGCCCGCCAGTCCAGCCCCATCGAGGGCGTGACCGTTAATGTCAGCGGCGACGGCTTCACCGCCACCCGCCTCACCGACGCCGAGGGCAATGCCGCCGACGTCACCCTCACCACACCCGCCTGCGCCCTCTCGCTGGACGAGAATAACACCACGCAGGCCCCCTACGCGGTCTGCAGCCTTGTGGCCTCCAAACCCGGCTACCGCACCGTCCGCATTCAGGGCGTGCAGGTCTTTCCCGGGCAGGTGACGCTGGCTCAGCCCGAAATGATCCCCGACACGGAAGAGATTCGGGACCCCCTCAACGCCCCCATTATCATCCCGCCCCACAGCCTCTTCACCGGCAACGGCGGCAGCGGCCCGACCCCCGCCCTCGCCTGTGTGCCGAGGGTGCTGGACCGGGTCATCATCCCCAAGAACATCACCGTCCACCTCGGCCGCCCCGCCGCATCGGCCCAGAACGTCACCGTCTCCTTCCGCAGGTATATCGCCAATGTGGCGTCCAGCGAGGTGTATCCTACCTGGCCTGAGCAGGCCCTCCGCGCCAATATCCACTGCCAGATCTCGCTGGCCCTCAACCGCATCTACACCGAGTGGTATCCCAGCAAGGGCTACACCTTCAACATCACCAACTCCACCAGCTACGACCAGTACTATGTGCACGGCCGGACCGTGTTCGACGTCATGGTGCGGCTGACAGACGACATCTTCAACACCTATATCCGCAAGACCGGCACCGTCAACCCCTACTACGCCGAGTACTGCGACGGCAAGAGCGTCACCTGCCCCGGCCTCAAACAGTGGGGCACCGTCACGCTGGCCAATCAGGGCCGGAACGCCCTCAGCATCCTCAAATATTACTACGGGAACAACATCGAGATCGTCCGCACGAACAACATCCAGTCCATCCCCCGGAGCTACCCCGGAAGCCCCCTGCGGCAGGGCAGCACCGGCAGCGCGGTGTTCACCTTACAGCGCCAGCTCAACCGCATCACGAAGGATTATCCCTTCCTCGGGCTTCTGACGGTAGACGGCATCTTCGGCAGCCGGATGACCGCGACGGTCAAAAAGTTCCAGAAGCAGTTCGGCCTCACCGCCGACGGCGTGGTGGGCCGCAGCACATGGTACAAGATCAGCTACATCTACGTCTCGGTCAAGGACCTCGCCGAGCTGACCAGCGAGGGAGAGACGTCCAACGGCACCCTCTCCAACGGCACATGGGACCCCGGCAGCGCGCCCCTCAAGGTGGGTTCGACCGGCCGGGAGGTGGAGCAGCTGCAGTTCTGGCTGAGCACGCTGGCCCAGTACGAGAGCCGCATCCCCTCCGTCACGGTGGACGGCATCTTCGGCAGTGGCACTGCGGCGGCGGTGCGGGCGTTCCAGCGGCGCTACGGCCTGACTGCGGACGGCATCGTGGGGCGGGCTACATGGACCGAGCTGTACGACCAGTTCCGCAGCATCCAGTCCGACAACGGCACCCCCAACGCCTACCCCGGCACTGCCCTGCGCCAAGGCAGCAGCGGCCAGAACGTCCGGCTGGTGCAGTTCTGGCTCAAGATCGCGCGGACAGTCTACCAGAGCCTCAGCAATGTGACGGTGGACGGCATCTTTGGCCCGGCCACGACGGCAGCAGTGCGGCGGTTCCAGACCTACTTCGGCCTCGCCAGTGACGGCGTCGTGGGCCGCACGACGTGGAACAAGCTCTACGAGGTCTACAACGACATCGCCAACCGCCTGCTCTCGTCCAGCCTGCGGCCCGGCGAATATCCGGGCCTGCTGCGCAGCGGCTCCACCGGCACAGCGGTGCGGGAGCTGCAGTTCTACCTCTATCTCATGAGCGCCTACCAGAGCAGCATCCCCTCCGTCTCCATCGATGGCCGTTTCGGCGCGGCCACCGAGGCCGCTGTCCGGGCCTACCAGCGGTTCGCCGGGCTGACGGTGGACGGCATCGTGGGCCGGAAAACATGGGATTCGCTCTACAGAAAAGCCTCGGCTCTCCGCTCCTCCGGGCCTGTGGTCACCCTCAAGCGCCTGCCCTATCCCGGCACGCCGCTGACCATCGGCAGCGACAGCAGCGCCGTGCTCTACTACACCCTGCTTTTGCAGCGCATCGCCTACTATTATGACAGCGTGGCATCCCCCGCGCTTTCCAGCCAATACACGCAGGAAACGGCAGACGCCACCGCCAGTGCACAGGAGCTTCTGGGCCTGCCCGCCACCGTCACAGCCGACGCCGAGACGTGGACGGCGGTGGAGGCTCTGAGCTTACAGCTGGCGGCCTTTACGCCCAACCCTGACCGGCATCCCGAGCAGGGGCCGGACTATCCGGGCCGGGCCATGAAGGAAGGCAGCGTGGGGCCTGACGTCAGCCTCATCGAGGGCTGGGTCAACGACCGCTCCCAGCTCTACTGCGAGGAGGACTACGTCACCGACAATGCCTCCTTCGGCCCGGAGGACACCGCCGCCGTGAAAGAAACGCAGCAGCGGGCGGGCCTTGAGACGAACGGCGTCGTAGACCGGCCCACTTGGGCCGCGCTCCGCGCCCAGAGCCACACTGCCTGCGACAGCTGCACCGAGGAGGGATGAGAGATGGCACGCTTACTGGTCTATGATGCTTACGAGAACAAGGTCTACACCTATTCCAGCCTGAACGAAAACGACCCCATGCCCTACAGCACCGGCACGACCCTGACCGTCCGGGAGTTCCGGGGCAGGTCCAACAGTCCGGTGCTTTGGACGACCATTGCGGCCATGGAGGCATGGAACCTGACCCGCCGCAAGTACGGCAGAGGCATCCCGGTGGGGTACGCCTTCCGCCGCATCTGGGAGGGCGGCCACGGCACCCGCAGCCAGCACTACGCAGGCGTGTCCTTCGATGTGGGGCAGCGCCTCAGCCAGACCCAGCGCACCGCCATCTACAGAGCCGCCCGCTCCACCGGGGCGTGGGGCTACGTTGAGCCGCTGAGCCAGACCCCCACATGGGTGCACATCGACCGGCGCTACGGCACCCCCGCCTGCAGCGGCACCACGGCGGGCTACCCCACCCTCCGCAGGGGGAGCCGGGGCTGCTACGTCATGATCCTTCAGGATGCCCTCTCGACGCTGGGCTACCAGACCGGCAGCCGCATCGACGGCATCTTCGGCAGCCGGACGGAGGAGGCCCTCCGGGGCTATCAGCGCCGCACCAGCCTCCGCGTGGACGGCGTCTGCGGCTGCAACAGCTGGAAAAAGATCTCCACCGCCGTGCTGGGCGTGGGACGGACCAGAACGACCATTGATTGATTTTCATATATAGGAGCAGAAAACAAAAAGACTGCTGCAAAAGTACGACCTCTCCGGCACAGCGAAGCCGTGACGGAGAGGTTGCTTGCAGCAGTTTCTTATTTTTATGGTTCAATCCTCCAGCACCACATCCTCGCTGAGCACCTGCCCGATGGGCTTTGCGATGCACAGGTCGGCTTCGGCGTCTGCGCCCGTAGGCTGCATATTGATGACCACGAGGTGGTCGCCCCGGAAATAGCGGATGAGGCCCGCCGCCGGGTAGACCACAAGGCTGGTGCCGCCGATGATGAGGGTGTCGGCATGACGGATGGCCGAGACAGCCCCGGACAGCACCTGCTCGTCGAGGCCCTCTTCATAAAGGACCACGTCCGGCTTGACGATGCCGCCGCACTTGGGGCAGCGGGGCACACCGGTGCTGTTGGCGATGAAGTCCACGCCGTAGAACGCGCCGCAGTCCACGCAGTAGTTGCGCAGCGTGCTGCCGTGCAGCTCGTATACCTTCTGTGACCCTGCGGCCTGATGGAGGCCGTCGATGTTCTGGGTGATGACGGCCTTCAGCTTTCCCTCCCGCTCGAGCTTGGCCAGACGGAGGTGGGCCGCGTTGGGCTTTGCGCCCCGGACGATGAGCTTATCGCGGTAGAAGCGGTAAAACTCCTCGGGGTGCGTTTCCCAGAAGGTGTGGCTCAGGATGGTCTCGGGCGGGTAGTCGTATTTCTGATGGTAGAGGCCGTCCACGCTGCGGAAATCCGGGATGCCGCTCTCGGTGGACACACCTGCACCGCCAAAAAAGACGATGTTCTGGCTCTGCGAAATGATTTTTTCTAACTTTTCAACCATATTCAACACCTCTTTTGTATTATTTGCCGGAAAACAGCTTAAATTTTTGTATATTCTGCGCGTTATTCTCCACGTTTCAACGGTCATTCTCCGCAAACATCCGCCCCAGCTGGGGAAAAATGTCCTGCGGAAGCATCCCATACTCGCCCCTCCGGGCAGCAGCCCGGTCGGCGGCGGCACCGTGGAGCCAGACCGCGCAGGCGGCGGCATCGTAGGCAGGCAGGCCGCAGGCCAGCAGAGCCGACGTCATACCGGCCAGCACATCGCCGCTGCCGCCCCGGGCGAGGCCCGGGTTGCCGGTTGGGTTGACGCAGACCCGCTCATCCGGCCCGGCGACCACGGTCCGCGCTCCCTTCAGCACCACGACCGCGTTCCATTGGGCGGCATACCGCCGGGCGATGCCCTCCCGGTCAGCTTGGACCGCCTCCACCGAAAGCCCGGTCAGCCGGGACATCTCGCCCGGGTGGGGCGTCAGGATCAGCTCTTTGGCCGGGCGGGGCAGCTCCTCGCCCCCATTCATGAGGCTGGCGGCGGCGTTCAGGCCGTCGGCATCCAGCACCGCACTGCCCGAAAAACCGGTGAGCAGCTTCTTCACCAGCGTCCGCGTCTCGGCGGCGCGGGCGCTGCTCTGGGCCAGATACCCCAGCCCCGGCCCGATGAGAAGGACGGTGGCCTTCTGCCGGAGGATGCGGGGGATGCTCTGGGGCGAGATGCCCCCCTCTGCCCCCGGCTCACAGGGGCAGAGGCAGCATTCCGGCAGGCGGGCCGCTACCGCCGCCATCACCGGCTCGACGCTGGCCAGTGTGACGATGCCCGCGCCGGTGCGCAGGGCACCCTCCACGGTCAGCGCCGCAGCGCCCCGGTAGCAGGCACTGCCCGCCACCGCCAGCACCGCCCCGAAGCTGCCCTTGTTGCTCTCGCGGCCCCGCTTCGGGATGCGGGACCAGACAAATTCAGCGGTGATGTCCGGTGTCATGCTCACGCCTCCCCCTGAATGCAGCGCTTGATCTCTTTTTCCACGTCCTGCACCTCTTGGTGAAACATCCGGGCCGAGACGCGGAGCGCGCCGTGGCCCAGAATGATGACCTGTTCCATGCCGTCGGAGGTCGCCACCCGCACCCGGCGGTTCCTGCCGATCTCATGGGTGACGCGCTCGATGAACATATCCGCCGTCTCGGCCTCTTTCGTATAGACGACATGGATGTTGTGATACTCCTCGATGCTGCCGGGGCTGCCCGGTACGCGGTAGGCGTCAAAGACGAGGATGAGGACGCACTTCTTGAAGCCCTGATAGTTGCAAAGAATGTCCATCAGCCGGTGGCGGGCGGCGTCGAGGCTCTCTTTGGCGAGTTCATTCAGCTCGTCCCACGCGAAGATGATGTTGTAGCCATCCACCAGCAGGTATTCCGGTGCGATCTCCCACTGTTCGGCGGCAAAATCGGGCCGCTCCTTCTTCTGCACCGGGCGGAACGCCGCCAGCGGGTCTCGCTTGATGGGGCCATAGGTGCGTTCGAAGATCTTCAGCAGCTCGGCGTCCTCTTCCAGCGTGGCACGGTACGCGGCCATCCGGCGGGGCCGGGCGGCGCTCTCTTCTGCCGTCGGGGCGGTGTGGCCCCAGCCGCTGTCCACGTGCATATGGCTGCGCACCTGTTCCCACGGCACGACGAAGCCCGCGCCGTGGGAGCAGAAGACCGAATCGGCAGGGTTGTCCAAGTCGTGCTCCGGCTCATAGCCCGCCGCCGCGATGACCTCCGCCGCATTGTGGCAGGGGCGGTAGCCGTCCAGCGTCAGGCTCAGATGTCCCCGGCCCCGGCTGTAGCTCACCACCTCCATCGGGTAGCTGCGCATGGCTGCCACCGGCGCAAAGCCGGTGAGAGCGGCCGTCTGGCCGTCGGGGGCGGTCTCGGGCGGGTCGAAACTGCCCTCCATCCGCTGGATGTCGCTCATGGCCCGGCCAATATTCTCCGCAGGCACTTCCAAGCGGAAGGAATACCACGGCTCAAGGAGCTGAGTCTTTTTGATCTGGTCTGCCATCATCAGACCCTGCCGCACGGCGCGGTAGGTGGCCTGACGGAAGTCACCGCCCTCAGTGTGCTTGAGGTGGGCGCGGCCGGCGATGAGGGTGATCTTCATGTCCGTCAGCGGTGCGCCCATGAGGACGCCGACGTGCTGCTTTTCTTCCAGATGCGTCAGCACGAGGCGCTGCCAGTTCTTGTCCAGCTCCTCTTCCCGGCAGTCGGCGGCGAACTGCATCCCGCTGCCCCGGGGCAGCGGCTCCAGCTTCAGGTGGACCTCGGCGTAGTGGCGCAGCGGCTCATAATGGCCCACGCCCTCGATGGCCTCCGTTATCGTTTCCTTATATAGTATGCCGCCGGAGTCGAATTCCACGTCCAGCCCATACCGCTCCGCCAACAGGCTTTTCAGTACCTCGAGCTGGATCTCGCCCATGAGCTGGACGTGGATCTCGCCCAGCGTCTCGTTCCAGACGACGTGGAGCTGCGGCTCTTCCTCTTCCAGACGGTGGAGCCTGCCCAGCGCGGCATGGACGTCCGCGCCCTCGGGCAGGCAGACCCGGTAGCTCAGCACCGGTTCCAGCACCGGGAGGTCGCTGTCCCGCTCGGCGCCGAGTCCGGTGCCGGGGCGGGCCTTGGTCAGGCCGGTGACGGCGCAGACCTGTCCCGGCCCGACGGCCTCTGCCAGCGTATACTTTGCACCCGAATAGAGCCGCAGCTGGTTGGCCTTTTCGGCCCAAGGCTCTCCGTCCGCTTCGCCGGTGAGCTGGGCCTTGACCTTCAGCTCCCCGCCCGTGACCCGCAGCCACGTCAGCCGCTCGCCCCGCTCGTCCTGCGAGACCTTGAACACCCGGGCACCAAAGGCTTCCAGCGCCGGGGCGGCACGGGTGTATCTGTCAAGCCCCTCCAGCAGCTCATCCACGCCCTGCAATCCGCCCGCGTTCTCCCGCTGAAGGGCCACGCCGAACCAGCAGGGAAAGACGTGCCGCCGGGCGATGGCGGGGATGATGTCCTCCGCCGTCAGGCCGCCTGCGTCCAGCATCGTCTCCATCAGGCGCTCGTCGCAGAGGGCCAGTGCCTCATCCCGTTCGGCCTGCGGGGCACCGAAGTCCACGAAGCCCTCGCCCAGACGGCGGGAAAGCTGCCCCAGAAGGGCTTCTTTCCCCGGGCCGGGCAGGTCCATCTTGTTGAGAAAAACGAAGGTGGGGATATGATACCGCCGCAGCAGACGCCAGAGGGTCTCGGTGTGGCTCTGGACGCCGTCGGTGCCGCTGACGACCAGCACCGCGTAGTCCAGCACCTGCAGCGTCCGCTCTGTCTCGGTGGAAAAATCCACATGGCCGGGGGTGTCCAGTAGGGTGATGCCGGTGCGGCCCGTCTTCAGCAGGGCCTGCTTGGAAAAGATCGTGATGCCACGCGCTTTTTCCAGCGTGTCGGTGTCGAGGAAGGCATCCTTGTTGTCCACCCGGCCCAGCCTGCGGATGCTGCCTGCACGGTAGAGCATTGCTTCGGAGAGAGTGGTCTTGCCGGAGTCCACATGGGCGAGGATGCCCACCACCAGCTGTTTTTCGCTTTTTTCTGCCATGTCTTCCGCCCTCACACTGCGCCTGCGATGAGGCTGATGATGAGCAGCGCTGCGCCCAAGATCAAATTCGAAAGCATACTGCAATAGATGCGTTCCTCCGGCTCCAACTCCTCGAAGGAGACGATGCGCTCGTCCGCAAAGTCCACGATGGACTTGGTGGCGTGGAGCTTCTTCTTTTTGCCCATGTCCTTGAACTCCTCGCCCAGATGGTGGACGGTCACGCCGTCCAGACGGAGGTAGTTCACCCACGCCCACGCCAGCAGCACGACGCCCAGCAGCAGGGCCGGGGCCTGCCACATCGTGAATCTGCCGTCGCTGACGTAGCGGTCCCACAACAGCATCAGGACGGCCACGACCGACACCCGGGTGACGGATTTATACAGAACGGGGCGGAACATATATTTTTGATACATCGAGATCAGCTTTTTCATCCAAGGACGCTCCTTTTATAGAAGTAACATTCTTTTTTATTGTAGCATGATTTTGTGAAAAAAGATAGCCGCTTTGCGTTTTCCAACTTTTGTTGTATCCATCTTTCGTCCCGCGAAAGTACGACTTCTTTTCATTCTTTACCGTTTTTTTGCCGTCATTTTTCAGAAAAAAGCATCCGTTACTATTTTGTTTTTATTTTAGGGCTGTATGTCATTGACTTCTTTTGCCCACAATGTTAGAATACGAAAGGTGCGGCCCCGGGCGCTTTGTGCGTTTTGGCACCCGGAGCGCGCCGTTTTTTGCATTTAGGATAGGAAAAAAGGAAAACAATATCTCGGAGGAGCGTATCTCAATGAACATCGATTTTGAGTCCCGCAACATCACCCGCCGCAGCTTCCTGAAGGGCGCCGGCGTCGTGGGTGCCGCCGGCCTGCTGTCCGCCTGCGGCGGCAGCAAGTCCAACAACTCCGGCAGCACGGCTGCTTCCGGCGTGGAGGCCCCCAACTCCACCGGTGCCACCCCCCTCAAGGAGTACATCTCCTGGGAGTCTGCCAACCGTGAGATCGAGAGCTGGAACCTGCTGTACAGCCAGACCCTCAGCGACGCCAACGTCGTCACCAACCTGTGGGACGGCCTGATGAGCTTCGACTGCTACGGCAAGCTGGTGCCTGCCATCGCCACCAGCTGGGAGGCCAACGAGGACTCCACCGTCTGGACCTTCCACCTGCGCGACGACGTGGACTGGGTGGACTGCAACGGCGAGGTGAAGGAGCACATCACCGCCACCGATTTTCTGGTCGGTCTGGAGTGGGTGCTGAACGCCTCCAAGAACGAGGCCAACAACACCTCCATGCCCACCCTGTACATCGTGGGCGCTGAGGAGTACTACGAGAAGACCAAGGATATGGGCGCTGCCGCCGCCGACCTGCACTATCAGGATATGCTGGACGCAGGCGTGGGCATCGAGGCTCCCGACGACTACACTCTGGTGTTCACCTGCAAGGACCCCTGCCCCTACTTTGACACCGTGGCCTCCTACACCAGCTTCTACCCCGCCTCTCAGGCGCTGATCGACGAGCTGGGCATCGAGACCTTCCGCGGCTGCGACAACACCAATATGTGGTACTGCGGCCCCTATATCGTCGAGGAGTATATCCAGGGCAACACCAAGAGCTATATCCCCAACCCCCACTACTACGATGCTGCCAATGTCAGCCGCTTCGAGCGTCTGACCGTGACCATGATCTCCGATCAGGCCATCGCATTCCAGCTCTACCAGAACCGCGAGCTGGACGAGATCGACCTGAACGAGAGCACCATCACCACCATTACCTCCGACCCCAACAACGAATACAACAGCCAGCTCTGTGAGAAGCGCGCCCGCCCCTCTGCCTACGCCATGCACTTCAACTACCAGAAGAACAACGCCGACGGCACCCCCGACGTGAACTGGAACAAGGCCATCGCCAACACCGCTTTCCGTCAGTGCTTCTACCGCGGCCTGAACCTGAAGGCATGGTTCTCCCGCTACAACAAGATCAACCCCCTGAAGTGCGAGAACGACTACTACACCATGAAGGGCCTGTGCTACAACACGCAGGGCGCTGAGTACACCACTCTGGTGGCCAAGGAGATGGGCTTCGACACCGAGAAGTACGATGGCGAGACCATGATCCGCCTGCGTGCCAACGGCGGCGACATCTCTGCCCTGAAGAAGCAGGCCATGGAGGAGCTGAGCGCCATCGGCGTCACCTTCCCCGTCAAGGCCACCTACTTCATCATCGCCAGCAGCACCTCTGCACTGGACAACGCCACCATCCTGAAGCAGTGCTTCTCCGACAGCTTCGGCGACGACTTCATCAAGCTGGACGTCCAGACCTACGTTTCCAGCCTGACGCAGGAGGTCCGCACTCCTCAGCTCCAGAGCTTTGTCATCAACGGCTGGAGCGCCGACTTCGGCGACCCCGTCAACTTCCTCGGTCAGGAGACCCTCCACGACGACAACGCTTTCTACTCACACTACTACTCCAACATCGCCCGGGTGGCTGAGGCTCCTGCCGACTACCAGAAGGATCTGATGGACGCTTTCGAGCAGTACACCGATCTGGTCAATGCCGCCAACGCCATCGTCAACGACACCGACGCCCGCTACGAGGCCTTCGCCAAGGCTGAGGCCTATATGCTGGAGAACGTGCTGGTCAGCCCCACCTATTATGACATCGCATGGTCCCTGACCCACGCCAACGAGTACAGCAAGATCAACGCCATGTACGGCGGCTGCAACTACAAGGCCGTCAACTGGGAGACCAGCGAAGAGGCCTACACCACCGTCCAGTACGAGCAGTTCGCCAAGGCATTCGATCAGGCTTCTCAGGGCTGATCCGGCGCGAAAAGTCATACAATTCCAGCTTACGCATGAAACATTTTCATTTTCATATGTCTGCTGAGTCAATAAGATTCAATCCGTACCAGCGTGGTTTTTCTTGACTTCCCGGCGATGGGATGATAGAATACTTGCAACCGATACGGATTCTGCAAAGGCGCAGAAACAGGTCATTAAAAATCTGTCTCTGCGCCCTTTTTGTACCCATTTTTACTCTGTGGGAGAGTAAACTGGCACTATCGGGATAGAGAAACGGAGCGCGCAGAGCCGTACCAGCAATTACAGGAGGGAAAGAATATGTACCACGATTTTGAGTCTCACGCCATCACCCGCCGCAGCTTCCTCAAGGGCGCAGGCGCTGTGGGCGCAGCCGGTCTGCTGGCCGCCTGCGGCGGCAGTTCCTCTTCCAGCACTGCTGCCAGCACCTCCTCTGCATCCTCCGGTGCAGCGGCCTCCGGCAAGGGCCTGAGCGAGCTGTTCACCTACGAGACCTCCGGCCGCGAGATCGAGAGCTGGAATATGCTCTACAGCCAGCAGGCCATCGACTTCAACGTCACCACCAACCTCATCGACGGCCTCATCGGCTTCGACAACTACGGCAAGCCCGTCCCCGCCATCGCCAAGAGCTGGGAGCACAACGAAGACTCCACCGTCTGGACCTTCCACCTGCGGGATGACGTGGACTGGGTGGACATCAACGGCGAGGTACAGGAGCATCTGACCAGCAAGGACTTCCTCACCGGCTTCGAGTGGGTGCTGAACGCTAAGAAGAATCAGGCCTCCAACACCTCCATGCCCTCCACCACCGTCGTGGGCGCAGCCGACTACTATGACAAGACCTATGCGATGGACGACGCAGCCGCCGCGGCCCTGACCTACGACGATATGATGGCCGCAGGCGTCGGCATCGACGCACCGGACGACTACACCGTCGTCTTTACCTGCCTGAACCCCTGCCCCTACTTCGACACCGTGGCTTCCTACGTCTGCTGCTACCCGGCCCCTCCGGCTCTGGTGGAGAAGCTGGGCGTCGAGGGCTTCCGCGGCGTGGACTACACCCAGCAGTGGTGCTGCGGCCCCTACCTCATCGAGGAATTTGTGGCCGACAACTCCAAGCGCTTCATCCCGAACCCCCACTATTATGCGGCAGACGAGTGCACCCGCTTCGAGCGCGTGTCCCTGAGCATGATCACCGACCTGACCGTGGGCTACCAGCTGTACCAGAACCGCGAGCTGGACGAGCTGGAGCTGAGCGAGAGCACCCTGACCACCATCACCTCCGACAGCTCCAACGCCTACAATGACCAGCTCTGCGAGAAGCGCCCCACCAAGTACGCCTACGACTTCCACTTCAACTTCAACTGCCTCAACTCCGACGGCACCCCCAACGAGAACTGGAACAAGGCCGTGGCCAACCGGGCGTTCCGCCGCTGCTTCCAAGAGGGTCTGAACCTCATCCCCTACTACGCACGCTTCAACAAGATCAACCCCCTCAAGTGCGAAAACAGCTTCTACACCATGAAGGGCGTCTGCTATAACTCCAAAGGCACCGACTACGTTGATCTGGTTGCCAAGGAGCTGGGCATCGACGGCGAGAAGTACGACGGCAAGACCATGATCCACCTGCGCAAGTCCACCGCCGACTCCATCGCCGCCCTCAAGAAGCAGGCCATGGACGAGCTTTCCGCCGTCGGCGTCACCTTCCCGGTGAAAGTCCCCTTCTTCTTCGTGGCCGGCAACACCGTCCAGCAGGACAACGCCACCGTCCTCAAGCAGTGCTTCACCGACAGCTTCGGCGACGACTTCATCCAGCTGGAGCTTGGCACCTACGTCTCCAGCCTCGCCAAGGAGGTCCGCATCCCCAAGCTCCACGGCTTCGTCATCAACGGCTGGGGCGCAGACTTCGGCGACCCCATCAACTTCGTGGGGCAGGAGATCCTGCATGACTCCAACGCCTACTATGCCGTCAACTACTCCAACATCCCCCTCGTGGCGGAGAACCCCGCCGATTACCAGAAGGAGCTGGTAGAGGAGTTCGAGCAGTTCACCGACCTCGTCAACGCCGCCAACGCCATCGTGGACGACACCGATGCCCGCTACGAGGCTTTCGCAAAGGCCGAGGCCTACATGATCAACAACTCGCTGGCCGTCCCCTGCTACTATGACGTCCACTGGTGCCTCACCCATGTCAACGAGTACACCAAGATCAACGCCATGTTCGGCCCCTGCAACTACAAGTACATCAACTGGGAGACCAGCGAGGACGCCTACACCACGGCCCAGTACGAGGAGTTCGCCAAGGCATTCGACGCAGCAAAAGCTTAACTTTTTCTGAACTTTTTCCCTGCCGGGATCTCCTGTCCCCGGCCTATATCCCACACAGCGGGAGCTGTTCTCATCTCGAGAACAGCTCCCGCTGTTTTGTTTTTTGGCCGCTTTGTCTTATTTTCGTCACCCTTCATTGCGGTAAAGTAAATTTATTTCATGTGTATACGGCGTATTCCTTTCTTTTAGAAGAAAAAGCGATTTCCATTCCATTGACAACCATTTATTTCGATGGTACAATATATGTCGTGTTAAGGATTTTACGGGAGGAGCACAGGCACAGACAGAGGGGTCTGTTTCTGCGCTCTTTTGTATTCTCTGGCAATACAGGGAGGGCAGATGATCTCGTAAAAGAGTGGGAAATCGGCAGGGCACTGTACCCTGCGCCATAGAGCCGAGACACGAAAGAATAATTGGGAGGAAAACACAATGAACGCAAATTTTGAGTCTCATTCCATCAGCCGCCGCAGCTTCCTCAAGGCTTCCGGCGTCGTGGGCGCTGCAAGCATCCTGGCCGCTTGCGGTGGTTCTTCCAGCAGCACTGCTGCCAGCACCTCCGGTGCCGCCTCCGGCGCAGCCGCACCCGCAGCCGACGCCATCACCGATTACGTCTCCTTCGAGACCTCTAACCGTGAGCTGGAGACTTGGAACTTCCTGTACAGCCAGTCCGCTTCCGACCTGAACGTCACCACCAACTGCTGGGACGGCCTGCTGAGCTTCGACTGCTACGGCAAGGCAGTGCCCGCCATCGCATCCAGCTGGGAGCACAACGAGGACTCCACCGTCTGGACCTTCCACCTGCGCGACAATGTCGATTGGTGCGACGTCAACGGCGAGGTCAAGTCTCACCTGACCTCCAAGGACTTCCTCGTGGGCTTCGAGTGGGTCCTGAACGCCCTCAAGAACGAGGCCTTCAACACCTCCATGCCCTCTGAGACCGTCGTGGGCGCTGCCGAGTACTACGACCTGACCAAGGACAAGGGCGACGCTGCTGCTGACATGACCTACGAGGATATGCTGGCTGCTGGTGTCGGCGTCGAGGCACCGGACGACTACACTCTGGTCTTCACCTGCAAGACCCCCTGCCCCTACTTCGACACTGTTGCAGCATACAACAGCTTCTACCCCGCCTCTGAGGACCTCATCAAGGAGCTGGGCATCGATGGCTTCCGCTCCTGCGATTACTCCACCATGTGGTACAATGGTCCGTACCTCATCGAGGAGTACATCCAGCAGAACACCAAGAGCTTCATCCCCAACCCCAACTACTACGCTGCAGACGACTGCACCCGTTTCGAGCATCACACCATCACCATGATCCCCGACCTGTCCTTGGGCCTGCAGCTGTACGAGAACGGCGAGGTCGATAACATCGACCTGACCGAGTCCAACCTGACCACCATCACTTCCGACCCCAACAACGAGCACAACAAGTTCCTGTGCGAGAAGCGCCCCACCAAGTACAGCTTCCAGATGCACCTGAACTTCCAGCGCAAGGATGAGAACGGCAATCTGGACGAGAACTGGAACAAGGCTGTTTCCAACCGCGCGTTCCGTCAGTGCTTCTACAAGGGCCTCAACCTCATCAACTACTACGCCCGCACCAACAAGATCAACCCCCTGAAGTGCGAGAACGACTACTACACCATGCCCGGCGTCTGCTACAACACCAAGGGTGAGGAGTACACCACTCTGGTCGCCAAGGAGATGGGCTTCGACACTGAGAAGTACGATGGCGAGACCATGATCCGCCACCGCGACAACGGCGGCGACATCGCTGACCTGAAGAAGCAGGCCATGGAAGAGCTGAGCGCCATCGGCGTCACCTTCCCCGTCCACTGCTACCACTACATCAAGAGCGGCGACACCAATGCTCTGGATACCGCCACCGTCCTGAAGCAGTGCTTCTCCGAGAGCTTCGGCGATGACTTCGTCGTGCTGGACATCGGCACCTACGTCTCTTCCCTCTACAAGGAAGTCCGTAACGTCCAGCTGCACTCCATCCTGCAGAACGGCTGGGGCGCTGACTTCGGTGACCCCGTCAACTTCCTGGGTCAGGAAGTCCTGAGCGACGACAACGCTTACTACGCTCAGACCACCTCCTGGATCGCAGCCGTCGAGGCCGACCCGAAGGATTACCAGAAGGACCTGCTGGCTGATTACCAGGAGTTCACTGATCTGGTCACCGAGGCAAAGGCTATCGTCACCGATACCGATGCACGCTATGCCGCATTCGCAAAGGCTGAGGCTTCCATGCTGAACAACGCACTGTGCATCCCCTGCCTGTACGAGGTGTTCTGGTGCCTGACCCATGTCAACGAGTACACCAAGATCAACGCCATGTACGGTCCCTGCAACTACAAGGCCGTCAACTGGGAGACCCGTCAGGGCGACGGCTACACCACCGAGGAGTACGAGGCTTTCTCCGCTGCTTTCGATGCAGCAACCAAAGCCTGATGATTATTTTATAAAGGTTTGGTTATCATGTTAAAATACACCGTCAAGCGGCTGGCTCAGTCGCTCGTCACGATCTTATTGATCGCAACCATCGTCTTTCTGCTGATGCGCTGCCTGCCTACGGACTACTACTTCACGGAAGAACAGCTCATGAAGTTTACCGAAGAGCAGAAGTACGCTGCACTGGAAGCCGCCGGTCTGACCGACCCCATCGGCACCCAGCTGCTGCACTTCTACAACGACCTGCTCCATCTGGACTTCGGCACGTCCCGCCGCATCCAGAACGGTGCCTCCGTCGTGAAGGTCATCGGCAAGAAGTTTGGCGTCTCCATGCGCCTCGGCCTGATCTCTGCCGGCATCTCGCTGGTGGTGGGCGTTCTGCTGGGCATCCTGCAGACCGCCTTCAAGGACAAGGTCTTTGACTGGATCGGCACTGCCTACACCGTTTTCGTCAACGCGGTGCCCTCTCTGGTCTCCTATT
This sequence comes from Faecalibacterium butyricigenerans, assembly GCF_020687345.1. Classification (NCBI taxonomy): domain Bacteria; kingdom Bacillati; phylum Bacillota; class Clostridia; order Eubacteriales; family Oscillospiraceae; genus Faecalibacterium; species Faecalibacterium butyricigenerans. The sequence goes on along the minus strand of NZ_JAJEQL010000004.1, from coordinate 90,444 downwards.
CGCTGGTGCTGGTGTTCGGCTCCAAATATCTGGGTTTCCCCACGCTGTACTCGACCCGCAACGTCGGCCCGTCCAGCGTGCTGCCCATCGTCTGCTTGTCGCTGGCTTCTATCGCAGGCTATGCCCTGTGGACCCGCCGCTACATGGTGGATGAGCTGACCCGCGACTATATCAAGCTGGCTCGCGTCAAGGGCCTCAGCTCCAGCGAGATCATGTTCAAGCACGTCCTGCGCAACGCCATGGTCCCCATGGTGCAGTATATCCCCCAGTCCATCCTGCTGACGGTGGGCGGCTCTCTGCTGATGGAGCGGTTCTTCTCCGTCCCCGGCATGGGCCCCCTGCTGACCGACGCCATCCAGCGCTATGACCTGAACGTCGTGCAGACGCTGGTCATCCTCTATGCTGTGCTGGGCATCGTGGGTGTTTTTATGGGCGACGTGCTGATGATGCTCGTTGACCCGCGCATTACTCTGACCGGAAAGGAGGCCGCACGCTGATGGCAAAAGCATCGGATTTTGAGGGCAAGAAGCAGGACGAACTGTTCTACTTCGTCGAGTACTCTCCGGAGGAAGCCGAGCGTGTCGGCTACTCCAACTACAGCTACTGGGGTTCTGTCGTCCAGAACTTCCTCAAGCACAAGGCTGCTGTCGTCTGCCTGTTCCTGTTCCTGTTCCTCGTGGTCTTCTCCTTCATCGCACTGGCCATCGGCAAGTACGATTATCAGACGCTGGTGACGGATTCCTCTCTGGCGTTCCAGAAGCCCAACGGTGAATACTGGTTCGGCACCGACAACCTCGGCCGCGACTACTGGTGTCAGGTGTGGTACGCCACGCAGGTGTCCATCCGTCTGGCCCTCATCGTCGCCGTGGGCGAGAGCATCCTCGGCGTCATCATCGGCCTGATCTGGGGCTATGTCCGTGAGCTGGACCGCTTCTTCACGGAGCTGTACAACCTCATCGACAATGTGCCCTACATCATCTACATGACCCTGATCGCACTGGTCGTCGGCCAGAGCTTCACCATCATGGCCGTCTCGATGATCGCCATCGGCTGGCTGGTCATGGCCCGCCGCGTCCGCAACATGGTGTTCATGTTCCGCGACCGCGAGTACAACCTCGCGTCCCGCTGCCTTGGCACCCCGCTGTGGCGCGTCCTGACCAAGAACATCCTGCCGTATCTGGTCTCCGTCATCATCCTGCGCATGGCGCTGAGCATCCCCGCCACCATCAACCTCGAGTCCACCCTGTCCTATCTGGGCATCGGTCTGGGCATCGAGACCCCGTCGCTGGGCCTCATCCTGAGCAAGGTGCGCGGCTTCTTCCTCGACTACCCCTACCTGCTGGTCTTCCCCGCATCCATCGTGTCCATCATCTCCATTTCCTTCTATATCATGGGCAACGCTTTCTCGGATGCTGCTGACCCGCGCAACCACGTTTAACAGATGGGAGAGAAAATCACAAAAATGGATAGACAACCGATCATCTCTGCCAAAGACGTGGAGATCACCTTTAGCCTGCGCGGCAAAAAGCTGAACGCGATCCGCAAGTGCTCGCTGGACCTGTACGACGGCGAGACACTGGCCATCGTGGGCGAGTCCGGCTCGGGCAAGTCCGTATTCACCAAGACCTTCGTGGGTATGCTGGATGTCAACGGTAAGATCACCGGCGGCTCCATCCTGTACGAGGGCCGCGACATGACCAAGTTCACCGAGAAGGACTGGCTGGGCGTGCGCGGCAAGAAGATCGCCATGGTCATGCAGGACCCGATGACCAGCCTGAACCCGCTGAAGAAAATCGGCAAGCAGATCCAGGAGAGCATCGAGCATCATCAGGGCCTGAAGGGCGAGGCCGCCAAGAAGGCCGCCATCGAGATGCTGGCCAAGGTCGGCATCCCCGACCCGGAGCGCCGCTACGAGCAGTATCCTCATGAGTTCTCCGGCGGTATGCGTCAGCGCGTGGTCATCGCCATCGCTGCTGCCTGCCGTCCGCAGGTGCTCATCTGCGACGAGCCGACCACCGCTCTGGACGTGACCATTCAGGCACAGATCCTGCAGCTCATCCGCGACCTGCAGAAAGAGCTGGGCATGTCGGTCATCTACATCACCCATGACTTGGGTGTTGTGGCCAACGTGGCCGACCGCGTGGCCGTCATGTACGCCGGCCAGATCGTCGAGTACGGCACCGTGGAAGAGATCTTCTACGATGCATGGCATCCCTACACTTGGGCGCTGCTGCAGGCTCTGCCTCAGCTGGGCACCAAGGGCGAGGCTCTGCCCACCATCGACGGCACGCCGCCGAACCTGTTCAATGAGATCAAGGGTGACGCATTTGCGCCCCGCAACAAGCACGCGCTGGCCATCGACTTCGTGGCAGAACCTCCGTTCTTTCAGGTGTCCGAGACCCACGCGGCAAAGACCTGGTATCTGGACCCGCGCGCTCCCAAGATCGAGCGTCCGCACTCCATCCAGAACCTGCGTGAAAAAATGGGAAAGATGGGAGGTTCCAACTTAAATGGCTGAACGCGAAAAGCTGATTGAGCTGAAAGACCTTCAGATCACCTTTGGCTCCGGCAAAAAGAAGTTCGTGGCCGTGGACCACGTCAATTTTGACATCTACAAGGGCGAGACCTTCTCGCTGGTCGGCGAGTCCGGCTCCGGCAAGACCACCATTGGCCGTGCCATCTGCCGCATCAACCCGACCTCGGGCGGCGACATCTTCTTCAAGGGCCAGAAGATCAACGGCAAGATCCCCAAGGAGCTGGACCGCGAGGTCATCCGCAAGGTGCAGATGATCTTTCAGGACCCCATGGCCTCTCTGAACGAGCGCGCCAAGGTCGAGTACATCGTGGCGGAGGGTCTGCTGAACCACCACCTGTACAAAGATCAGGATGACCTGCACGAAAAGGTCATGAACGCTCTGCACGAGGTCGGTCTGCTGCCGGAGTTTGCCTCCCGCTTCCCCCATGAGTTCTCGGGCGGCCAGCGCCAGCGCATCGGCATCGCCCGTGCGCTGGTCATGGAGCCGGAGTTCATCGTGGCCGACGAGCCGATCTCCGCACTGGACGTCTCCATCCGTGCACAGGTGCTGAACCTGCTGAACAGCATGAAGAAGTCCCGCGGTCTGACTTACCTGTTCATCGCGCACGACCTGTCGGTCGTCCGGTTCATCTCTGACCGCATCGCCGTCATCAGCAAGGGCCGCATCGTGGAGCTTGCAGAGGCTGAAGAGCTGTTCCTCCATCCCCTGCACCCCTACACCAAGGCTCTGCTGAGCGCCGTCCCCATCCCCGACCCGGGTCTGGAAAAGAAGAAGAAGCTTCTGGTCTACGACCCCTCCTGCCACGATTACAGCGTGGACAAGCCGGTCTGGGAAGAGATCGCAAACGGCCACTTCGTCTATGGCAACCAGAAGGAGCTGGAAGGCTACCGCAAGGAATACCAGAGCCAGCTCTAAGCACTGTCACTTGACTGTATTTTAACACAAATGCCCCGCCGCATTGGGAATCTCCCTTTTGCGGCGGGGTTTTGTGCTGTAGAAAAACGAGGCCGCCTCCCGACTCTGCGCCGGGAAGCGGCCTCCTTGTGTTTTATATCAGTCTTGCGCCGGGCTTCGGCTCGTGGGCCTGCCAGAGGGTGATCCACTCGGGCAGGTGCAGGGCCTTCAGCCGCTCCGGAAGGGCGGCAAGGTCGCCGCCGGTGAGATACCACCCACCGCCCAGAGCCGCCAGCGCCAGCAGCAAGAGCACCGCCAGCAGGACGCGGAGGGGGTGCTTCTTCTTTTGTGGCGGGGTTTCGGCGTGGTTCTGGGCGGCCTGTCCGGCGGGGAGGAAGCCTGTCCCCTCTGCCTGCGGCAGACCGGCGGCGGCGCGGCGTATCATGTCCAGCAGCCAAAGCGCGGCGTTGTCCGCTGCGGGGACCGTGCGGAGCCAGCAGCCCTTTTTCGCACTGAGCACCAGAACATGGTCGCTCTCCCGCTCCGCGCAGGCCACAGCCAGCTCTGTGCCCACGATGCGGCGGGCCGCCTGCGCCCGGGCAAGGGCCAGACGGACAGGTTCGGGCTTGTCCCCCTCCCCGCCGAGCTTGGCCCGGGCACGCTTTTCGATCTGGGGGCCGGTCTTGGCGTCGGCGTAGCTCATGGTGCCGAAGTCGTAGACCTTCTCCGCGCCGGACACCTTCTCGAGCCGGGCTTCCAGCAGAGCACCGGCGGCGGCATCGCCGCAGGCCAGCAGCCGGTCATGGGCTTCCAGCGCCTGCACGGCGGCAGCCGCCAGACTGGTATCCCCTGCCCCATACACATCTGCACCGAAGCTGCTGCGCAGGCTCTGGGCCGCTTTTTTCAGCCCAGAGGGCGTATCTGCATGGACAGCCAGCAGCGTCTCTGCGCCCCGGCACTTCCACTGGGCCTCTGCCCTCCACTGGGGCGCAAACCGCGCCACCGCAGCTGCCAGCCGTCCCTGCGGCGCACCGTACAGGCGCAGCACACAGCGGGTCTCCTCTGCCAAATCCCATCAACCCCTTATTATGATGTTTCCCGGACGAAAGCCCTGTCCAGCGCGGCCAGCGCCGCGTCGTCCGACTGCCGGGCGGCGGTGAGGGCCTGCGTCCCTTCGGGGACTTTGCCCTGCGCCAGTCGCAGACCCAGCTCCAGTGCCGCCTGTGCGGCCCGGGCACGCACCAGCGCACGGTCGGGCCGGGAGACGAAGAGCTTTTTGACATAGGCCACGCCATCCCGGGCAGCGCCGAGATAGACGGTGCCCACGGGGCGGACCTCATCGCCGCCGGTCGGGCCGGCCACGCCGGTGACGCTCAGGGCGATGTCGGCCCCCGAGGCCGCTGCCGCGCCCAGTGCCATCTGTGCCGCCACGGGAGCGGACACGACGTTGTATTTCCCGATGACCGCCGGGTCTACACCCACGAGTTTGGTCTTGGCCTGCTCCCAGTAGGTCACGAAGCCATAGCCGAACACCTCGCTGGAGCCGGACACGGAGGTCAGCCGCTGGGCGATGAGTCCGCCGGTGCAGCTCTCAGCGGTGGAGATGGTCAGCCCCTTTTCCTTCAGGGTATCCACCACCGTCTCTTCCAGCCCGGCCACATCCTCATCATACACCGCATCGCCCAGCGTATCATAGAACTTTTTGGCATATGCGCGGCACATTTTTTCGCCGTCCTCGTCGGAGCGGGCGCGGGCCGTGATCCGGATCTCGCACTCGCCGGTCTTGCAGTAGATGGCGGCGGTGGGATTCGGGTTTTCCAGCAGGTCACGGACTCTATACTCGATGTCGCTCTCGCCGCCCAGCACCCGGAGAGTGACGGAGTGGAGGGTGCAGTTCTGGCGCTCCATCAGCAGGGGGCGGACGCTCTCAGTCCACATGGCTTTCATCTCGTGGGGCACGCCGGGCATGAGGACAGCACAGCGGCCATCCTGCTCGAACCATGCACCGGGCGCAGTCCCATGGTTGTTGATGATCTTATGGCCCCTGACTGGCACCATCGCCTGCTTGCGGTTGTTGGGGGTCGTCTCACGGCCGGTGCGGGCAAAGTAGCCGGTGATCTTCTCCCACTCGGACGCATCGAAGACCAGCTCGTCGCCGAAGCAGGCGGCGACGGTCTCTTTGGTCAGGTCGTCCGCCGTGGGGCCGAGGCCGCCGGTGAAGACCAGCAGGTCGCAGCGGCTCTTGGCCTCGTTGACGAAGTCGGCCAGACGGTCATGGTTGTCGCCGATGGTGCTCTCCCGCTGGACGGTGATGCCCAAATCGGCCAGCTCCCGGCTGAGGTACTGCGCGTTGGTGTTGAGGATATTGCCGAGAAGAAGCTCGGTGCCCACACTGATGATCTCTGCTGTCATGGCTCAGCCCTCGAATTCCACGTTGTCGGTGATGCGCAGACGGATGCGCTCGGTGGCCTCGGCAGCTTCGGCTTCCAGCTGGGCCAGACCGGGCATCCCGGCCTCGGCCTCAAGGATCTCTTCCAGCTCGGGGCGGATCTTCGGGTGCGGCGGGGTGAAGATGGTGCAGCAGTCCTCGTAGGGCAGGATGCTCGTCTCAAAGGTATTGATGTGGCGGGCCGTCTCGACGATCTCAGTCTTGTCCATGCCGATCAGGGGGCGGAGGATAGGCAGGTCCTGCGCGGCATCGGTGCACTGCAGGGCCTTGACGGTCTGGCTGGCCACCTGTGCAAGGCTCTCGCCGGTGACGAGGGCCTCACAGCCCTGCTTCTTGGCGATGATGTTGGCAATGCGCATCATGCTGCGGCGCATCAGGACGGTGAAGAGGACGTCCGGAGCGTTGTCGCGGATGTACTCCTGCGGCTTGGTGTAGGGCACCACAAAGAGGTTGGTGCTGCCGGTATAGGGGGTGATCCGCTGGGCCAGCGCCTTGACTTTCAGTTTTGCACGCTCCGAAGTATACGGAGGGGACGCAAAATGGATGTGGTCGAGGCCGAGACCGCGCTTTGCCATCCGGTACGCCGCCACCGGGCTGTCGATGCCGCCGGAGAGCATATTGAGGGCGCGGCCGGAGGTGCCCACCGGCAGGCCGCCCTCACCCTGTATTTTCGGGCCGTGGATATACGCGCCGTAATCGCGGATCTCCACGATGACCTTGAACTGCGGGTTCTTGACGTCCACCCGCAGGTAGTTGTGCTTGCCCAGCAGGTAAGCGCCCAGCTCCCGCATCAGCTCAGGGCTGGTCATGGGGAAAGTCTTGTCCGAGCGGCGGGCCTCCACCTTGAAGGTCTTGATGCCATGGAGACTGTCGCCCAGATAGTCCTCGGCGGTCTGGCAGATGGTGTCAAAGTCCTTCTCGCAGACCACGGCGCGGCTGAGCGCGGCGAGACCGAACACCTTGCTCACCCGCTCAAAGGCGAGGTCCATGTCGATGTCGTCCTCCTCCGGCTCCATGTAGAAGGTGGACTGGGTGCAGTAGACGCGGAACCTGCCCACCGTCTTGAGGCGGTAGCGCAGGATCTTCATCATCGTCGATTCGAACTGGTTGCGGTTGAGGCCCTTCAGGGACATCTCGCCCTGATAGCCCATAATGACTTCTCGCATAGTAGTTACTCCTGATATTATGTTGTGCGTTCGTCGGTGTTCCGGGAGTTTCTCCGAGGACCGTCCGCTGGGGTGGGACCCTGTTGCCGAAGGCAATAGGGCGGGTGATGGAATGGCCCGATTCGTGTCCGAGGAGAAAGCTCCCGGAACGCGCCCCTTACTTTCTGATTCTCTGCAAATGCTTCATGCCGTCCTCAAAGCGCTCGAGGAAGGCATCCACATCCTCCGGGGTGTTGTCGGCACAGAAGGACACTCGGATGGCCGTATCAATGGCCAGCGGGTCACGGCCCATCGCCGCCAGCGTGTGGCTGGGCTGTCCCCTGCCGCAGGCGCTGGCCGACGAGACATAGATCTGCTTCTCCGACAGCCACGCCAGCATGGTCTCGCTCTTGATGCAGTTCTCACTGAAGTTCAGCACCTCAGGCACCGCCCCCGCCGGGCTGTTGATCTCCACCTCCGGGAAGATGGAAAGGCCGGCGCGCAGACGGTCGTTGAGGGCACGCATGGCCTTATCGCGGCTCCGGATGCTGCCCGCAAGGCGGGTGGCTGCTGCGGCGAGGCCCATCGCATAGGGCAGGTTCTCGGTGCCGGGGCGGAGGCCGCGCTCCTGCTCGCCGCCGAGGTAAGGCGGCTGGAACGCCTGCACCAGCCGGTCGCTCAGATAGAGGGCACCGACGCCCTTGGGCGCATGGATCTTGTGGCCGCTGACCGCCATCGTGTCGATGTTGTCCAGCTTGATGGGCACCCGCATCCACGCCTGCACCGCGTCCACATGGACGATGGTGCGGCTGTTGCGGCGCTTGACCTCCGCGGCCAGACGCTCCACATCGTTGCGGGTGCCGATCTCGTTGTTGACCATCATGCAGGCCACGAGGATGGTGTTCTTGTCCACCGCTTCCAGCATCCTGCCCATGTCCAGCGTGCCGTCAGGCTGCGGGGCCACCACGGTGACGTGATAGCCCTGCGCGGCCAGACGCTCCAGCGGGCGCTGGACGCTGGGGTGCTCGAAGCCCGACACCACGATGCCCTTGCCGAAGGTGCGGGTCTGGGCCGCGCCCAGAAGAGCCAGATTGTTGCCCTCGCTGCCGCAGGAGGTGAAGTACAGCTCCTTCGACTTGCAGCCCAGCGTGCGGGCCACAGCGGCGCGGGCCGCGTTCAGGGCCTCTTCGCTCCGCGCTCCCGGGGCGTAGAGGCTGGACGGATTGGCCCAGTGCTCCCGCATGGCCTTGTCTATCACGTCTGCCACCTCGGGAGCGACGATGGTGGTGGCGGCGTTGTCCAGATAATGCAGTTCTGGATTTTGCAGCATAATTTCATTCCTGCCTTTTGTGCATAAAATATCAGATTAAGTATACCACAAAGTTCCGCAGAACGCAAAATATTCGTGCAGCAAAAAAGGGGCCGCCCCCTTGCGGGGCAGCCCCTTTCAGCAGCTTGCGATTTGGGTTCAGACGTTCTCGTTTGCCTTCTGCAGCCAGATGCTGCCGATGTCCAGCGCATTGTACAGGCCGTTCTTGGTGGTCTGACGGGCCACGCGGGCCTCACGGGGCTTGGATTCATCGGTAGAGAGCAGCTGCAGATGGACCTTGTCTGCCACATCCACGCCGCCCACCGTCTTGGTGGACTGGATCTGCAGATAAAGCACATACGGGTCGGTCATACAGCCATAATACAGCTCATTGTCCTTGCGGACGAGGGGCTTGCCTTTATAAGTCAATTTCGGAGTAAATGGCATCGTGAAAGCCTCCCTATCATATTTGATTCACTTTAGTATATCATATTTAGAATAGGAAACGCAAGGGCAGGCCCCCTGAATATGGGAATTTTTCCTCACGGGTTGCACGGGCCGGAGCGGTGCTGTATAATAGGGGTGAAAGCTATCGTTCCGCCACAGGAGGACATTATGGCAGATTATCAGGAATATCGCCGCCGCATCCTTCACCGGCGCTGGCGCAGGGTGTTCATCACCGCCGCGCTGCTCATCCTTTTGGTGCTTCTGGCCGCTGTGGGCATCCTCTGGAAGCGTCTCCACCGTGAGCCGTCCCCCAATGCCGCCCAGCAAGGCCCCACCATCCTGCAGCAGGAGCTGACCGGCAGCGAGTGGAACACCATCAGCTACACTCCGGCCCGCCGCCTCAACGTCCAGACCCTCGACAACGGCATGACCGCGATGGATTTCCGCCTTGCAGCCCAGACCGCCAGCCCCGCCGTGGAGCGGAGCAGCTTTTCGGACGTCAGCTTCTTGGGCGACAGCCTGACGCAGGGGATGCAGATGTACGACACCGGCCTGCCCAACGCCCATTTCTGCGCCTACAAGGGTGTCGGCCCCAACGCCGTTGTCAACAACACCACCTGCCGCCGGGCCGACGGCGAAAAGGAGATCCCGATGGAGGCGCTGGCCTCCCAGCAGCCCCGGGCGCTCTACATCCTGCTGGGCACCAATGTGCTCACCGCCGACAACGACTATTCCAGCTTCCTCACCTACTACCGGCTGATGCTGGACATGATCTCGCAGGCGCTGCCCAACACGAAGATCTACGTCCAGTCCATCACCCCCGTCCGGCCCGAAGTGAGCCAGAAGTCCCCCGGCCTCTACAAACAGCGCCTGTGTGAGATCAACGACGCCCTCTCGGCCATCGCACTGGAAAAGGGCTGCACCTTCCTGAACCTCTGGGAGGCGCTGGCCGACGAGAACGGCGACCTGATCGCCGAATACGCCCAGCCGGACGGTTACCATCTGCTGCCCGCCGGGTATGACGCATGGGTGGAGTACCTCTGCACCCACACCTGACCGAACCATAAACATAAATGAGAGATGCTGCCCCCAGAGCTTTCCGAGGCTTTGCTTTGCCCGGTCTGCTCCGGGGCAGCATATTTTTTTCGGGGTGTCACTGGGCCGAAAACACTGCAGGCAAAGCAATGCAGTCCCCATCGGCTTCAGCAAAAAGAAAAGCACCGTACTTCCTGCGAAGTACAGTGCTTTTTGGTGGAGAATAGCGGGATCGAACCGCTGACCTCTTGCATGCCATGCAAGCGCTCTCCCAGCTGAGCTAATCCCCCAGAGCTGGTGTGTCGTCCCTGACGACGTGGTTTATTATACCAGTCAAAAGAGCAGTTGTCAACATCTTTTTTCAAAATCGTGCAAAAAAATCCCGCCGGGGCTTTTCAGGCTCCGGCGGGACTCTTATTCTGGTATCATTCAGGCCTTAGCGTACTGGCGGTCGAAGATCTGGGGGGCCGCCTTGATGAGCAGCACAGCACCCACCACGGTCAGGAGAGTCTCCGGCAGCATGTAGCTGGCATTGTACCCGAGGCTGTAGGTCCATGCGCTCAGGCCCTCATTCAGGTTGCCCCAGACGAGGACGCCGGACAAAAAGCTGCACATAAAGCGCAGGAAGCCTGCAACAGCCGTACCGACGGCCACGCCGACCATCCGGTTCTTGAAGGGGCGGGCAAAGAACTCTGCCGTGCCCAGAGCCATGAACGCCACCAGATAGTCCAGCAGGATCTCGCCGAGGAAGTAGAGGAAGGTGGGCGTTGGGGGTGCCCAAAAGCCCAGAAGCATCTGCAGGCAGCCGTTCACCAGACCGGTGAACAGACCCCACTTGACGCCGTGGCGGAAGGAGACGAGCACAAAGGGCAGCATACTCAGCAGAGTGACGCTGCCGCCGTTGGGCATGGTGAAAATTTTGATGTTGGACAGCACGGTGCCGATGGCGATCATCAGCGCGCACTCCACCAGCACCCGGGTCTTGGAGTAAGATTTCGACATAAGGATTCCTCTTCTCATAACAATAGTACACAAAAACAAAATGCGCCTGCTTTTCTGGCAGGCGCACGGGCTGTTTGTGAAAATCGGGACCTTTCCGCAAACTACCTACGCCGGCATTACCCGGATCAGGTTCAAGGGTCTCTGCCCACAGCAGATCTCAGCCTCACGGCGCCCCTGTTTTCATGTCCGCTTTCAGTATAGCCGCTCTGCGTCAAAAGTCAAGCCCCCGGCAGCATATCGAGCCAGCCGGACACATATTCTGGAACAAGCACATTTTGGCGGGAGGGAGCAGTCATGAAAGGTGATCCGGAACAGAGGGCGCTGCTGCTGGGAGAGTACATCGTGGAGCATGGAGCCACCGTGCGGGCGGCGGCGCGGGCCTTCGGGTGCAGCAAATCCACCGTCCACAAGGACGTGTCGGTGCGGCTGCGGACGGTAGGGCCGGAGCTGTTCCGGCAGGTGCAGATGGTGCTGGCCCGGAACAAAGCCGAGCGCCACCTGCGGGGTGGCGCGGCCACCCGGGAGAAATACCACAAGCCCCGATAACAAGAGCGGCGGTGCACTGTGTACCGCCGCTTTTGTCATGTCTGCTGGTGGAACTGCTCCAGTGCCGCCTTTTCCAGACGGCTCACCTGCGCCTGACTGATGCCGATCTCCTGCGCCACCTCCATCTGCGTCTTACCCTTGAGATACCGCAGCTCCATGATACGCTTCTCCCGCGGGGTGAGGCCCGCCACAGTCTGGCGGAACTGCAGCCCGCTGATCCAGCTGTCCTCGCCGTCGGGGTCGCGCACCTGATCGATGACGTAGACGGCATCCCCGCCGTCGGCGTAGACCGGCTCCTCGAGGCTCAACGGCTCCACCACCGATTCCAGCGCCGCCGACACCTCCCGGCGGGGCAGGCCGGTCTTCTGGGCGATCTCCTCCACGGTCGGCTCACGGCCCAGCTGCTTTTCCAGCTCCTCGCGGGACTGCATGGCCCGGTAGGCCGTGTCCCGGAGGCTGCGGCTCACCCGCAGGGCGTTGTTGTCCCGCAGGAATCGCCGTATCTCGCCGATGATCATCGGCACACCGTAGGTGGAGAACCGCACCTGCTGGGCCGGGTCGAAGTTGTCGATGGCCTTGATGAGGCCGATGCACCCCACCTGAAAGAGGTCGTCCATATTCTCGCCCCGCTGCGAAAAGCGCTGCACGACGCTGAGCACCAGCCGCAGGTTGCCCTCGATCATGCTTTGACGAGCCGCCTTGTCCCCTGCCCGCGCCCGGGTGAGCAGATCGCGCTTCTCCTGCTCGGACAGGATCGGCAGCTCGGCGGTGTTCACACCGCACAGTTCCACCTTGTTGTACATCCTCTCTAGCCTCCGGTGTCTTAGTTTCACCGGAAGTATGGCCGCAGGGGCGGGGCGGCATTCATTCCAAATTTAGGAGGATAACCTCTCCGTCAGCGCTGACGCGCTGCCACCTCTCCTACCGAGGAGAGGCCTTGGCATACCGGAAAGTTTTCCCTCTTCGCCAGAGGCTCCCCTCGGTAGGGGCAACAACGACGACCGCTGCCAGTGGCAGAAACAGGGAGTCGTTGTTGGGGCAGCGGCCAGCAGGATGCAAGCGACAGCGAAGCAGACGCTGAGAGCCGCAACCCGGCCTTGTCGAGCGAATGCGAGACTGAGAGGTTTACTCCCCCAGCTGTTCCCTCAGCTGCCGTATGATGCGCTTTTCCAGCCGGGAGATGTAGCTCTGGCTGATGCCGATGGCATCGGCCACCTCCTTCTGGGTCCGCTCCACGCCGTCCAGCAGGCCGAAGCGCAGCTCCATGATCTGCCGCTCCCGGGGCGAGAGCTGCTCCACCGAGCGGCGGAGGCTGGCCCGCTCGGCGTCCTGCTCAAGGCGCTGGCCCACCTGATTCTCCTCGCTGCTCAGCACGTCCGACAGCAGCAGCTCGTTGCCGTCGCCGTCGATGTTCAGCGGCTCGTCGATGCTGGCCTCCTGCCGACGGTTGGAGCTTTTGCGCAGGTACATCAGGATCTCGTTGCCGATGCAGCGGCTGGCGTAGGTGGCCAGCTTGATGCTCCGCTCCGGGGTGAAGGTGTTCACGGCCTTGATGAGGCCGATCGTCCCGATGGACACCATATCCTCCGAGGGGACGCCGCTGCCCTCATACTTCTTGGCAAGGTAGACCACCAGCCGCAGATTGTGGGTGATCAGCGCATCCCGGGCGGCGGGGTCGCCGTCGGCCATCCGGGCCAGAAGGGCTTTTTCCTCCTCCGGGGTCAGGGGCGGGGGCAGCCCCGGCCCGCCGCTGAGGTAGTGCGCGCCGCCCGTCCAGCTGAGTCTGGCCCAAAGGCCCTGCAAAAACTTTACAAATCGTTGAAACACAGGCAGATTTCCTCCCATCGTATCCTCATTTCCCCAACAGCGACGCCATCTCCGCGCTGACGAGGGCCGTCCAGCCGCCCTGCGGGGGCGGCGTATCGCAGAAGGCCGCATAGATGCCCTCCTGCGTCCTGCCGCCGCAGGAAAGCGCAGCGGGCAGGGCGGGCAGCAGACAGTGGCCCGCGACGGTCTGGCAGGGCACGAACCGCACGCCCCATTCCGGCCTCGGCTCTCCCCCGCCGCCCGCGAGGCAGCGTTCCAGATAGGTTTGCAGCGCCTCGGGCAGACGCACCGCCCCCAGCCGCACCAACACCACGGCCCGGCCCGAAAGCGGCTCCTGTACGTGGAAACCGGTGTCGCAGAGGGCTTTCAGCTCCACGCTCTGCCCCGCCACACGGAGCCGGGCCTCGAAGCAGGCCGAGCCACTGCGTCCCAGAAGGTGCATCACCCCCTGCACCCCGCCGCAGACCCCCGCCGTGGACGCCAGCAGCAGCCCCGGCGACACCGGCAGGTAGAAGCTGAGGTTGTTGCAGGCCGCGCCGGGCAGGAACAGCGCCCCCGTAAGGGTCAGGTTGAGCAGGATGAACCATGCCGTCAGCCGGGCGGTGTTCCGCACGCCCTGCCAGCCGTAGGCCGCAGCCACGCAGAGGGCGGCAGTCGTACCTTTATAAGTAAGGGCCAGCGGCCACGGCGCGGTGGGGGCCAAAAGGACCAGCGACGACACCGCCGCCGTCCCCGCGCCGCCCACCAGCCGCAGCGGCGAACAGCACGCCCCGCACAGCAGCCCCGCCGCCAGCAGGAACGCCGCCCCCACCACGAAATTCACCAAAAGCAGCACGTCCAGATAGATGACCGTCCGCACAAGCCCCACCCCCCTCTCTCTATGGTAGCAGAGCGGGAGGGGGAAAAGAGTCGGGAGGGGGGACAAAGCCTCTCCCTTTGGGAGAGGTGTCACCGCAGGTGACGGAGAGGGCAAGCCCATGGCGATAGAGCTGCAGGCACAGCGATAGGCAGGCTCTTTGTCAGAGGGATGTTATCACCGCGCAGCAGTTTCGCTGTGAGCGTCCTTGCCCTCTCAGGCGCTTCGCGCCAGCTCTCCCAAGGGGAGAGCCTTACAGGAGCACTACAAAACCAATAAGTGTGCAAAAAATCACAAAAACCCCTTGCAAACTCTCCCGAGATGCGGTATAATACTTCTCGCGGCAAGGCCGCAGAGAAATGAATATCTGCCTCTTTAGCTCAGTCGGTTAGAGCACCTGACTGTTAATCAGGGTGTCGCCTGTTCGAGTCAGGCAAGAGGCGCTTTTGCGGCGGGGAGCTTTCCCTGCCGCTTTTTGTTTGCCAGCCCGTCAAGCTCGTTCTCTTAGGGCAGCTCTTCCTTTGTCCAACCTCTCAGTCTCGCATTTGCTCGCCAGCTCCCCTAGTAGGGGAGCCTCTGGCGAAGAGGCAAAGCTTTCCGGTATGCCAAGGCCTCCCCTCGGTAGGGGAGGTGGCATTGCGAAGCAATGACGGAGAGGTTTCCCTCTCTCGTGTAACCAAACTGTAGCCTTTTTCACATTATTTTCAAAAATTAAGGGTAAATTAAAAAAAGTCCTCTTGAAGAAATGGCGTATTTGTGTTACACTACATCCAAGCTGTAATGGATTTTTTGGAGATTCTGGCGTTTTTGCCCCAGCCGAGCGGCTGTGAGGGGCAGGCGGCAGCGTACTTTCCATGCATTTTTTCTACTTTTTCCCTGTTTTGGCTGTTTTCTTGGCCGTTTGGCCTTGTGGCAGATGGGGAAGTATGGTAAAATGTAGTAGAGGTGTCTCCAAAAAAGGCACTACAGCCCACTTAACTCGTGATGTTGCCGAGTGCGCACTCGGTTACATAGGTTTTCCCGGTTGCGCAACCGGGAGGAGACCGATCATATTCGTTTTTTTTCATTTGAAGGGAGTAATTCATTATGATGATGCCTGCAAACTTCTCTGCTGTCAATGCAGAGGTCGTCTACGGCGGCGCTGTGGCTGATTACCTGCCCAACGCTTGGACTGCTGAGAGCGTGAAGCGTTTCAACAGCAATGTTATCACCCTGATCAGCAACAGCTTCACCGGTATGCTGCTGAATGCTACTCTGGGCACCATGTTCGGTGGCAACTGGGGCGAGGACAAGATCTTCGGCGACGACGGTGCCCTCTCCGCTCTGTACAAGGTCGGCCATGTTGCTACTGGTGACGACCAGAACTTCGGCAACAAGATCATGACCACTCTGGGTCTGGCTTCTGTTGTCTACACTCTGGGCATGAAGGATGCTGCTGTCCTGACTGTCAAGAAGGTTGCTAAGATTGATGGCACTGTCCTCTAATTCTTTTAGCATTCTAAGCAATCTGTAAAAAAAGCGCGGCGGACTTTCGCGGTTCGCCGCGCTTTTGTGCATTTCTTTTGTTACCAAACTGAGAATTTTTTCACATTTTTTTCAAAAATTAAGGGTTTATTAAAAATTGTCCTCTTGAACAAGCCGACAGAATGTGTTATACTATGCCCAAGGTTCAGGAGATGATACGTCAAAATACCCTCTCCGGGCCGACCAAAATGATCAAAGGGTAGGCGCTCCCTTCTTTTGATAGCAGCTGCTCTCTGCTCCGCTTGGCCGCAGGGCGGGGCGAGGCAGAGAGCTGTATGCTGCTTTTATCAAGAAGTGTGTAAGGCGCAGCAGTCAGAAGCCCTTTCTTCTTCGCCAAACCGTCCGTCCGCCAGCTGGCGCAGGGGCGTTTTGAGATAGAAACCAAAAAGGAAGCATCTATGCGTTATACCTACGTCCGGCAGCACGACACTACCGACTGCGCTGCCGCCTGTCTCGCAATGGTGTGCCTCCATTACAAAAAGGAGATCACCATCACCCGCCTGCGGGACATGATGGGTACGGACCTGAAAGGCACAAACCTGACCGGTCTGCAGAAGGCCGCGGAGGAGCTGGGGTTCAGCACCGCCGCCGTCCGCGTAGACCGCGAAAATTTCCTCAGTGAGTTTTCCGTCCCCTGCATCGCGCAGGTCATCACCGACGAGGGCCTCGCCCACTTCGTGACCGTCTTCAAAAAGACGACCATCAAGGACGACGGCGAGCGTCGGCGGCACGTCCTCAAGGAAGAGGAAGCACGAAAAAAATGCGCCGACGAGGGGAAGAAGTTCAAGTGTCGGGATTACGTCATCATCGGCGACCCGGCAAAAGAGCTGAAGAAGATCTCCCTCGATGAGTTCTACAAGAACTTTACCGGCGTCCTGCTCCTGCTGACCCCCACCTCGGAGTTCAAGGCAGGCAAGCAGGAGCATGGCAGTATGGTCAAGCGTTTCCTCGACCTGCTGCTTCCCCAGAAAAAGCTATTCTTCTACGCCATCCTCAGCTCGGTCATCATGACAGTTCTGGGAATCGCATCCTCGATGTTCAACAAGATATTGATGGATGAGATCCTCCCCTACGGTCTGAAGAGCCTGCTGATTTCGATGATTCTGGTGTTCAGCCTAGTCAGCGTCACCAGCGCCCTTATCAGCATGGTGCGGCAGTGGGTGCTCATCTATCTGTCCATCAAGATCGACATCCCGCTGATGCTGGGCTACTTCGGGCACGTCTTCAAGCTGCCCATGAAGTTCTTCGCCACCCGCAAGACCGGCGAAATTACGACCCGCTACTCCGACGCCAGCACCATCAAATCGGTGTTCACCAGCATCGCGCTGAGCGTTGCGATGGACATTGTGATGGCCTGCGTCACCGGCGTCATCCTCTTCCGGATGAATGCCACCCTTTTCTCCATCTCCATCTTCACTACCCTGTTGAGCATCCTGCTCGTCTTCATCTTCAAGCAGCCCTTCAAGCGGATCAACGAAGAGACGATGCAGCAGTCGGCCATCCTGAACAGCCAGATGATCGAAAGTCTGCGCGGCATCGAGACGGTCAAGTGCAATGCAGAGGAAGACCGGGAGCTGGAGGCTTTGGAGCGGGAGTACATCAAGAGCCTGAAGATAAGCCTGCGCTCCAGCAAGATCAGCACGGTGCAGTCCCTTATCTCCACCCTCATCACCACCATCCTCGGCATGGTAACGTCCTACGTCGGTATCATGCAGGTGCTGAATGGTGAGATGACGCTGGGCGGTTATATGGCGTTCAGCACCCTTTCCTCTTACTTTACTTCTCCGGTCAGCGAGCTGGTCGGCCTGCAGATGTCCATCCAGCAGGCACAGATCTCCATCAAGCGTCTGACCGAGATCATGGATTACGAGTCCGAGCAGGACGAGACCCGGGAATACACCGAGATGGAAAAGATCGACGGTGATATTGAATTCAGGGATGTCTCCTTCCGCTACGGCAGCCGTTCCCCGGCCCTGAGCCACGTCTCCTTCACCATCCCCTATGGCAAGAAGGTGGCCCTCGTGGGCAGCAGCGGCAGCGGCAAATCCACCATCACCAAGCTCCTGCTCAAGTATTATGAGCCGGAGGAGGGTTCCATCAGCGTGGGCGGTGTCCCGCTGGACGAGTACAGCAATGCCTCTGTCCGCCGCGCTATCGCCTATGTCCCCCAGAACGTCGAGCTGTTCAGCAAGACCATCTACGACAACATCCGCATTTCCCGACCGGAGGCCAGCCTCGATGAGGTCAAGGCCGCTGCCAAAAAGGCAGATGCCCACGAGTTCATCCGGAAGCTGCCGCTGCAGTACAATACCTACCTCGAGGAAGCCGGCAACGGCCTCTCGGGCGGCGAGAAGCAGCGTCTGGCTCTGGCCCGGGCCTTCCTGAAGGATGCGAACCTCTATATTTTGGACGAATCCACCAGCAGTCTGGACTTTGGCACAGAGAATACCATCTTTGATATGATCTACAACCAGCTTGCAGACCGCTCGATGCTGATCGTCGCCCACCGCCTCTCGACCATCCGGGATTGTGACCTCATCTTGGTCATGGATCACGGCGAGATCGTGGAGCGGGGCACCCACGAAGAGCTGCTGGCAAAGCAGGGCAAGTACTACGAGCTTTGGAGCCTGCAGCAGGGCATTTTCCGCAACAAGAAAAAAGCGGAGCAGCCCGCACCTGCCGCCGCCGCGAAAGTGGTGGAGGACGAGGACGATGGCGAGTCCATCACCTACTAATTCGTTGCAGCCGCGTGCGCACGCGGTTACATAAATGGCTTTCTTTCCGGATGCGCATCTGGGAACTGGGCCGACTAAATTTGTTTTTCATTCATTTGAAGGGAGTAATTCATTATGATGATGCCTGCAAACTTTACTGCTGTTAACTCTGAGGTCGTCTACGGCGGCGCTGACCTGTTCTCCGTTCTGGCTGACACCACCGCTCCTATCTGGAACGCTTCTAACGTCAAGACCTTCAACACCAACGTGATCAAACTGATCAGCAACTCTTTCTTCGCATCTACTGTTGCTAACACTCTGGGCGTTATGTTCAGCGGCAACTGGGGCGGCGATGACGGCGAGAAGATCTTCGGTGAGGATGGTTCCATCAACCAGAACATGTTCGGCCTGTGGGACGTTACCGACCCGAAGAATCCTGTTCGTACTGACGACATGACCTTCGGCAACAAGGTCATGCAGGTTCTGGGCATGGCTTCTGTCGCCTACACCCTGGGCACCACCGATGCCAAGGTCGGCTTCAACGACAAGGTCATGGGCGCTTTCGGTGAGACCTACTAATCAGTAACCCCTAGAATCTGAAGTGTATTTCGTCCGGCGGCTCTCGGGCCGCCGGATGACAATGCCTCGTAATGGTATGCCCGGAGGCACCTGCCTCCGGGCATATCTTATTTTTTTATTAAATTTACAGTTTGGCCCTTTATTCCGCACCGCCAAACCGTTATAATAAAGTGATGCCTAATATTCATCGTAGGATGAGTAATAGGTGATAGCAAAATGTAGAAACCTCTCCGTCACGGCTGACGCCGCGCCACCTCCCCTAGCGAGGGGAGGCCTTGGCATACCGGAAAGTTTCGCCTCTTCGCCAGAGGCTCCCCTACTAGGGGAGCTGGCTGCGAAGCAGACTGAGAGGTTGGACGAAGGACAGCCTGACCGGGCAGCCTCTGGCTTGTGGTCATCGAGAAACAGGAGATGTTCTATGCCTGTGCACAACCTGCCCTATGACCGCCGCTTAAATTCTCGTGCAAGGGGCCTTCGTCACGAAATGACGCCGCAGGAGCGCAAACTTTGGTTTGGCTTTTTGCGCAATTATCCGATAAAAATCTACAAACAGCGCGTGATAGAATTTTTTATCGTAGACTTTTATTGCGCAGAAGCAAAGCTGGTCATTGAATTAGACGGCTCTCAGCACTATACTGAGCAGGGGGTGCTTTACGACCACGAGCGAAGCTGCATCATCGAGCAATATGGCATTGAAGTGCTGCGCTTCTCCAACCGTGAAGTAAATCAGCAGTTTGAAGCTGTCTGCGGACAAATCGACTGCACGATCCATCGGCGCATTGCCCCCGCAGAATAAGATTCTACCTTTTGCTATTGCCTATTACAAGCAATGAAACCAAGAACAGGTGGTATAAAATCATGAGAGAGATCCAGACCGCAGAAAACAAGACCCTCAAGCTGACCAACGTGGTCAGCCGCCGCATCCAGCCCGAGGAGTTCAACAATATGCAGATCGTGCTGACCCAGCTGCACAACTTCATCAAGAGCAGCGGCGCGCAGCCCCTCGGCCCCATCATCCAGTGCGTCAAGATCCCTGCTGGCCCCAACCCCCAGCCTGAGGTCTACATGATGCAGCAGGCTACCCAGCTCATCCCCCGCATGGAGGCCGGCTACACCATGGACGCCGTGCTGCGGGTGCGCAACTGCCTGTACGCCCACTACGTCGGCCCCATGAGCCAGAGCGGCCTTGCCTCCCAGAAGCTGAACATCATGGCTTTCGAGCATGAGCTGGAGCTGACCGGCACCGTCTACACCGTCTTCGTCAATCAGGACGACGACGAGGGCGTGGTCGATACCTTTATGGAGACGAAGTGATTATGACGACGACCATCCGCGACATCACCGAGCTGCAGGACCGCCGCATCATGATGGAGAAGAAGCTGCCTCCCTTCGGGTATGCTCTCGTCCTCCTGACGGCCGCCCTGATGCTTTTCCTCGTGGTGTGGAGCACCAAAAACTACCGCACCTACGTCAGCCAGTCCAGCGGCTCGGTGCAGGCCGCCAACAAGACCTACATCATGTCCAGCTACTCCGGCTCCATCACCGAGCTGAATGTCTCTGAGGGCACCTACGTCAACGAGGGCGACCTCATCGCCCACATCAAGAGCACCGACCTCGATATGCAGCAGGACAGCATCCAGAGCCAGCTGGACATCTACAAAAAGCAGAAGTCCCAGTACGAGAAGCTGGTAAAGTCCATTCAGGACGACAAGAACTATTTCAGCGAGACGGACATCGACGATCAGCCCTACTACTACCAGTATGAGACTTACAAGAGTCAGGTGGCGCAGAAGGCTTTCGACGCCTCGCCCTATCAGGCCGCAGGCTACTCCGACGAGCAGATCAAAGCCCTGATGGAGCAGAACCAGAGCGAGGTGGAAGCGCTGTATTACTCCACCCTGCAGTCCATCTCCGCCAGCCTGACCAGCGTGCAGAGCAACATCGACAATCTGCAGAGCCAGCTGGACGCCCTGAACACCGGCGCCAACGACTATTACATCTACGCCCCCACCTCCGGCGTCATCCACATGGACACGCCCTATAAGGTGGGCATGGTGTTGAGCGCCGGCACCCCGCTGGCCACCGTCGCCAGCGAGAACAGTGACCTCGAGGTGGTGGCCTACGTCACCCTCAGCGACCGGCCCCTCCTCCATGTGGGCGACCCCTGCAAGATCGCCATCACCGGCCTGTCGGAGTACTCCTACGGCACCCTGACCGGTACCGTGACCTCCATCGACAGCGATGTGACCGCCAGCTCCTCCGGCTCCTACTACAAAATGACCATCACCCCGGACAGCACCTATGTCATCAGCAACAGCGGCGACAAGGTCGATCTGTCCAACGGCATGAGCGTCACCGCCCGTGTGGAGTACGACAAGCTGACCTATTTCGAATACGCGATGGAGGCTCTGGGCGTCCTGTTCCGCTGAGCGCACACCAACGCCCAAAGAGGTACGAAAGAATGAAACTGAACCCGAAAATGCTGGCCGTGAGCGCCGCTCTGCTGGGTCTGCTGGCCGGCGGCGCTGCGCTTCCGGCCGGAGCCGCCAGCCCCTTTGCGGCCGCCCCGGCTGCCATCTCTCTGCCGTGGCTTGCTGCGGAGGTGGAGAGCGTCGAGACCGGCAGCTACGCCTCCACCATGACGGTGGGCACGGCGCAGCAGCTCTCGCCTGTCATCCTGCCCGCCAAGGCCGCACGCACCGCCACGGTGACTTTCCTGTCCAATGACCCCACCATCGTGTCCGTGACGTCTGAGGGCGTGGCACAGGCCGTGGGCGTCGGCACGGCGCAGGTCGTCGCCAGCGCAAACGGCGTCAGCTGCGTCTACACCATCACCACCGAGTTGGACGACTCCATGATCGTCAAGGAGATGGACATCACGCTGGCTTCGAACACCATCTCCGTCGGCGACACCACTTCCCTGTCGCTGGGCGTGCTGCCCACCAGTGCATCGAATTACGCCAGCGTGAGCCTCAGCTCCTCGAATCCGGCTGTGGCCACCGTCAACAACTTTGGCAAAGTCACCGGCGTTGCCCCCGGCACCGCCACCATCACCGCCACCAGCGGCGATGTGACCGCCTCGGCCACCATCAAGGTCGTCAACAGCGGCGTGGATCGTCAGTCCATTGACTTGAACACCAGTTACGTCGTCCTGAAGCCGGGCGCAAGCCGCACTATCACCGGAAAAGTGACTCCCTCCTCGGCCTCCCAGTCCCTTACCTTCAAGTCGAACGACTCCAAGGTGGCTTCTGTGAGCGCCAAGGGCGTCATCACCGCTGTGGGCACGGGCGCAACCTCTGTGGTCGTGTCCAACGGCACGGCGTCCGCCTCGGTGACGGTCATCGTCAACCGCAGTGCATCCAGCGGCGGCTCTGGCAGCGGTGACAACAGCGGCGACGGCAGCGGGGAGGCCCTCATCGACCCCGTCGTGGAGGCCATCGAGGCTGCCGAAGGCGATGAAGTGGCCTTTGCACAGCGCGAAGTGCCCGTCGTCACCAGCGAGATGCTGAACGCCCTCCGCCTCAGCGGCAAGACCCTCGTGGTGGAGGCCGACGGCTACACCATCCGCATCGCAGGCACCGGCGTGAAGAACACCGCCGCACAGGTGAGCACTGCCTTGAGCTTTGCCCCCTCTGAGTACGGCGTCACCTTCACCCTCAACGGCGGCGCAGCTCTGCCCGGCGTCGTTCAGGTCGAGATGACCGGCGACAACGCCGCCTACACCCGCGTCTACCTCCACAACGCCGTCAAGGGTAAGTGGCAGTTCCTCAACAGCTACAGGGATCATGTCCTTGAGGCAGACACGGCGGGCGAATATCTGCTGACCACCCAGAATCTCCGCTTCGTCCATGTGGACTTTACCTTCTTCATCGCGGGTCTTGTGGTCATCGTGGGCATCATCATCGCCTATATCGCCATCAAGAAACGCTATTGGTTCTGGTAACTCTCATAAAAGAAAAGCAGCGGCTGTTGTAAGTCCTTGAAGACTACGGCAGCCGCTGTTTTGTTTATCGTATTACAGTTGCTCCGAGCGGGCTAAAGTCTCTCCCTTCAGCGTCCTTGCCCTCTCAGGCGCTCCGCGCCAGCTCTCCCAAAGGGAGAGCCTTTCAGCGGGGCACTTTTACTCCACCGTCACGCTCTTTGCCAGATTGCGGGGCTTATCGACGTCACAGCCGCGCAGGACGGCCATATAGTAGGCGAACAGCTGCAGCGGCACGATGAGCTGCAGGGGCATCAGCAGCTCTTCGTAGTCGTCCAGACGCACCACATAGTCGGCCACGCCGTCGGGAACGACGGCGTCCTTGGTAGTGAAGAGGATGACCCGTGCGCCCCGGCTCTTGGTCTCTTTGGCGTTGGAGATGGTCTTCTCGTACACCTGCTTCTGGGTCGCCAGTGCGATGACCGGCACGCCCTCGGTGATGAGGCTGATGGTGCCGTGCTTCAGCTCACCGGCAGCGTAGGCGTCCGAGTGGACGTAGCTGATCTCCTTGAGCTTCAGGCTGCCCTCCAGCGAGAGGGCGTAGTCGAAGCCGCGTCCGATGAAGAAGCAGCTCTGGGTGTTGACAAAGCGGCTGGCGAGGTATTTGATCTGCTCGCAGTCCGCCAGACGGGGCTGGATGACCTCCCCGGCCCGCAGCAGCTCGGCAGTCAGGTGCTCGGTCTCAGCCTCGCTCAGACGGCCCTTGGCGTAGGCCAGACGGAACGCGAAGAGGTAGAGGGTGCACAGCTGCACCATATAGGCCTTGGTAGACGCCACAGCGATCTCCGGGCCTGCATAGGTGTAGAGGACGTAGTCCGCCGCGCGGGCAATGGAGCTGCCCACCACATTGACGATGGCCAGCACCGGGACGCCCCGGCTCTTGGCGAGGCGGAGAGCCGCCAGCGTGTCGCTGGTCTCACCCGACTGGCTGATGATGATGACGAGGTCCTCGGGGTCGAGGATGGGGTCACGGTAGCGGAACTCACTGGCGATATCCACCTCGGCATGGACGCGGGCCAGCCGCTCGATGGCGGTCTTGCCCACCATACCGGCGTGCATGGCCGTGCCGCAGGCTACGAGGTGGATGTTTCGGATCTTCCGCAGCCGCTCATCGGTCAGCTCCGGGAGGCGGAGGTCGGGCATACCATCCTCCACACGGGGGCTGACGGTGGCGGTGATGGCGGCGGGCTGCTCGTGGATTTCCTTGAGCATGAAGTGGGGATAGCCGCCCTTCTCCGCGGCCTCCTCGTCCCAGTCGGCGGTCAGCACTTCCCGCTCCACCGGCTTGCCAAAGGCATCATAGAACCGGATGCCGTCGGCCTTGACCACCGCCATGTCGCCCTCCTCGAGGACACTGTAGCGGCGGGTATACTTGAGCAGGGCCGGGATGTCGGAGGCTACGAAGTTCTCGCCCTCGCCCCAGCCCACGATGAGGGGGCTTTCCTTCTTGACGGCGTAGATGGTGTCCGGCTCGGCCCGGAACAGCACGCCCAGCGCATAGCTGCCGCGCACCATCCCCAGCGCCTCCCGCAGAGCCGTCAGCGGGCTTGCCTTGGGCTGGGTGCAGCAGAAATAGTCGATGAGCCTGACCAGCACCTCGGTGTCCGTCTCGCTCTCAAAGGTGACGCCCTTGGCCATCAGGTCGGCCTTCAGGGGGCCGTAGTTCTCGATGATGCCATTGTGGACGATGCTCACGCGGGGGGTGGAGTGGGGATGGCTGTTCACATCGCTGGGTTCGCCGTGGGTGGCCCAGCGGGTGTGTCCGATGCCGCAGAAGCTCTCGGGCAGGCTCTCTGCCTCCAGCTTGCGGCGGAGCACCTCCAGCCGTCCCTTGCTCTTGACGACGTGGATGCCGCCCTCCAGCGCCAGCGCAACGCCTGCGGAGTCATACCCACGATATTCCAGCTTTTCCAGCCCGTTCAGCAGCACTTCCTGTGCACTGCGCTTTCCCGAATAACCTACGATGCCACACATACAAAACACCTCCATGCCGACAGCCCGACGCGAACGCGCACGGCGGCTGTCAGCCTCTTACGATAAGTTTATGTTCTTGTATGGCTTTCTTTGAAAGGAGTCTGTTGCGGTATTGCTGCCGTTTTTTCTCCTTTTTCTGCGGCTGGTAGCCTGTTCAACCGGAGGGACACCCGCCGAAACTTTCGATGATCCCTCTCCTCGTCACCCTCACGGCTGTCACCCGCGTGGCCCGGCGCTTTCTCGTCAACTGAAGTAGTCTTATCCCCTCTTTCTGTCTCATTCCGCCGACTTCCAAAAACAAAAAACAGCTCCTTCCGGAGCTGTCAGAAGCCGACAGAAAAGGTCGGTTTTATTTATATCATAAAATGGACCGCTCGTCAATGGACGCCCAGCATTTTGTGGAGCTTCGGCTGCCAGACCAGATGGTAGAGCATCAGCATATTGTGCAGTGCGCGGTCGTAGAGCAGAAAGGCCACATTGCCCATCGCCAGCGTCACCAGCGAGACGGCCAGCGCCGTAGTGCGCAGCTCCTCGGCGATGCTGCCTGCCGGCACCAACAGCAGCACCAGCCCGTACATCGCCAGCACAGCGCCATTGCAGAGCAGCAGCTTGCAGACGGCCCGCAGCAGAGCGGGGCGTATTTTCTCGAAATAAGGCTTTGCCAGCGGATAGTACCCCAGCAGGAACACGAAGGTCAGCGCCACCTCCTTGTCCGGCACGAAGAGTAGGCTCAGCAGGCTCACCGCGCCGTAGGCCGTCAGGGCCATCGTCCGGCCGCACTCCACGCAGACCGTGGCGATGAGGAAGCTGGCCACCGCCGGGGCGATGAACATTGCGATGGGAAAGACCGCTCCCATCAGCATCATGGCCACGCTGAGCGCTGCGGCCATGCCGCAGTAGGCCATTGCCCAGCTCTTGCTCCTGCGGCCCTTCACGGCAGCTCCCAGCGCACCGGCTGGTTCTCGGCGTCCAGCGGCTCAATAGCGTGTCGGAGGCCGAGGAGCATGATGTTGTCCAGCAGGGTGCGGTTGAGCTTGACGTCCAGCATCCCATAGGCCCGGACGAGGTCGTTGGCGATGGCAAGGGCCTGCCGCCGGGCGTTTTCCCGGGCGGCGTTCCGGTCATCGATGCCGTTCACGAGGAAGATGTTGTAGCGTTTCTTGTCCTTGTCCCGGGAAAAGCTCTCGGCTTTGTCCAACAGGTAGGCCGCACGGCCGATGCAGCTGCCGATATAGTGCATACTCTTGCGCTGGTTGGGGTCGTCCGTGGCCAGAACCGAGTAGAGCGCACCGTAGAGGTTGCCCTTCGGCTCTGCGGCCAGCAGGTAGTTCTTGGCGTTCAGGGCCATCTGGACGTTGGCCTGATCGCGCTCCTGCGCGAAGATACGCTCCAGCGCCGGATTTTCTGCCGCAGCCTTTTTATAGGCTCTGCGCAGCAGCACGGTGTCCACCACCCGGCGCACCTTTTTGCCGACCGGAAGATCCGCCCACTGGGCATCCTGAATGCGGTGCCAGCTGAGCAGGATTTCCACCTGTGCGGCTAGCCGGATGCCCTGCGTCTGACACATCATATTCTGCCAGAGCAGTGTGCCGGGCACCCGCATCCGCTTGCAGGTCGCCGGGCGGCCTGCAAGACTATCGGCCAGCAGTGCAAACAGCACGCCGTTGTAGCGCAGGCCATAATAACAGGGATAGATCCCATAGGTGGTGTAAAGCTGACGGCGTACGCCCCGCAGATACCACTGATAGGTGTTGTAGTCCCGGATGGTCAGCTCCGGCAGATAGGGCCGCATACGTCCTCTCATTCTGATCTTTCCTTTCGTCCGCCGCGCCGACGAGCTGGGCGCAGCCTCTTTTTCGGAGGCCTACGCCTCCCACAGCCATAGATATTAGTATAATCTATTTTTCGCCTGCGTTCAACCATTCTCTTGTAAATTTACAGCAATTCAACATCTCCTGCGACGGCAGCAGCGATGCCGTTTTCGTGCTTCGCGGTTTTACTGACCTGCGATAAGCAGGAAAAAGACCGCACGCTGCTCATTTGCCGTGCGGTCTTTCGGGACTTTATTTCTTTTCGAAACGGCCCGTGTGGCCGGGCTGGGTGCGCTTGCCGTCAAAGCCGCTCTTGGGCATCGGCTTTGCGGGACGGGCCTGCTCCGACTTGGGGGCGTTGTAGTACATATACAGCTGACAGGGGATCATGCCGTTGTACATCTTGCGGCGCTTGTTGGCCCGCTTGCCGTAGTGGTGCTCAAAGTCCATATCAGCGGTGATGGCGTAGACGCCTGCGCAGGGGTGAAGCTCCATCTGCTGGCCGAGGGTGCGGGCCAGCTTGGCAGCACCCTCGATGGTGCTCATCCGCTCGCCATACGGGGGATTGGTCAGGACGATGGCCTCGCTTCGGGCTGCGAAGTCGGCCACGTCAGCCACCTCGAAGTGGCAGCGCTTCTCCACACCGGCCAGCTTGGCGTTGGCGTTGGCGAGAGCCACTGCGGCGGGGTCGATGTCGTAGCCGAAAGCCTCGAAGCCCACGTCCAGCTTGGACTCCGCCAGAGCCTTCTGGCGCTGCTCGGCCCAGACGGTGGCGGGCACAAAGCTGTACCGCTCGGCGGCAAACCGGCGTTTGAGGCCGGGGGCGATGTTCATGGCCTTCTGAGCAGCCTCGATGAGGAGGGTGCCGCTGCCGCAGAAGGGATCCTCCACGAGGCTGTCGCGGCGGACACGGCCAAGGTCGGCGATGGTCGCAGCCAGCGTCTCGCGGATGGGGGCCTCCATGGAGTTGCGGCGGTAACCGCGCTTATGGAGGCCGTCGCCGGTGGTGTCCAGCATGATCTCGCAGACATTCTTGCGGAGCATGAAACGGATCTTATACTCTGCACCGGTCTCGGGCAGGCTGGTGGTGCGGTGGCCCTGCATCAGGCGCTTGACGACCGCCTTCTTGATGATGCTCTGGCAGGCCGGCACGCTGGACAGCTGGCTGTTCAGCGAGGAACCAGTGACCGGGAAAGCCGCATCGGCAGGCAGAAGCTCCTCCCAGTGGATGGAGTAGACTCCATCGAACAGCTCGTCGAAGGTGGTGGCCGTATAGGTGTTGAGGAGCAGCATGACCCGCTCCACCGTGCGGAGGTTGAGGTTGGCGGCGGCGATCATCTCCGCACCGCCTTTGAAGGTCAGGCGGCCGTCGCTGACCCGGATGTCCTCGGCACCGATGCGGCGCAGCTCAAAGTTGGCCGTGGATTCGCACCCGAAAAAGCAGGGGGCGATGAGTTCAAATTTTGCAGGCATTCTGGTTTCCTTTCCTGTCGGGTGCAGCAGCTGCCGCACCAAAAAACAGGCCCGCCCCGCTGGGGGCAGGCCCAAAGCTTCTTCGTCTTGTGCGGACGGCTCAGCGGCTGCCGCGGCGTCCCCGGGGAGCATAGCCGCCGCCCCGGCGGTTGTTGGTCTCGTGGTCGAGGTCTGCCATCTTCTCCTCGCTCTGGCTCTTGAAGCGGCTCATCATGTCCTCGAAGCTCAGGTTATCGCTCTTGGCCGGGGCCTTGGGCTGCCATACCCGGGGCGCAGCGTCCCGGGCCGGGCCGCGTCCGCCCTGCGGACGGCCGCCGGGGCCGTTGCGGCGGAAGCCGCCCTCCCGCGGGCCGTTGCTGTTGGGGCGGGGGCCTCGGCCCTCCCGCGGGGCGCGGGGTGCCGGAGGCAGCAGCCGCTTGATGGACAGTGCGATCTTGCCATCCGGTGCCACATTGATGACCTGCACCTTCACGGTGTCGCCGTCGTGCAGCACCGTTGCAATGTCCTGCACATACTCGTTGGACACCTCAGAAATGTGGACCATGCCCACGCGGCCCTCCGGCAGCGCAACGAATGCGCCAAACGGCTTTACGCCGGTGACACGGCCTTCAAAAATATTCCCTACCTCAATCGCCAAAACTCAATACTCCTTGTTGACTAATGTGTTTTCCTCCGGCCGCAAGCCGCCGGGGGCGCGGCATCAGTTGCCCGTCACATCCACGAAGATGCGCTCATTGGCCGCCGCATAATTATAAGAGTCCCGGGCGACCCACTCGGTCACGTCATCCGAATCGCCGCTGAGGATGCGCTGCATCTCCTCGTTCTGGGTCTTCTGCTGCTCGATCTGCTCCTGCAGGGTGTCCAGCTCCGCTTTTTTGGAGCTGAGCGCCACCTGATTTGCGATGTATGCCGCCAGCATACTCAACAAAAACAGAACAAACAGCATCTTCAGCACAGCACCCACGACGGATGCCTTTCTTTTCCGCTTTCTCCGGCTCGGATTTGCCATAACACAGTGCCCCCGTTTTCAACAGCAGGCCCAATGCGCCTGTACTCTTACTTTGATACGTTTGAATTATACAACATACGCGGCGGTGTTGGCAAGCTCTTTTTCGGTTTTTTTGCAAGTCTTTTTTCGTTCCGCCGTACTTTGGCGGCGGCACGGGCGGCTTTCCACGGGGCGATGCACCGGGCCGCAAGCTTTACCGGCCCCAGCAGCACCCGGCCCGCCAAGGCTTCTGCCTCCGCAAACAGAGGCCGAAGCACCGCCTGCACCGCACCGGCGGCGCAGAACGCCGCCAGCGCCATATAACCCCGCAGCTGCCCGGCCTGACTCTGGGAGACGGCATAGCCCTGCAGGGCCATCAGCACGCAGCCCACAAAGAGCAGGTCGGGCAGGAAGGCCGCCCGCCCCCGGGTGGGCAGGACGGCCCGGGCCGCGCCGAGCACACCGCCCAGCAGCCCGCAGGCCAGCATCTCCTGCCCCACCGCACCGGGCGGGAGGGCTGGACCCATCATCGGACGAGGCGGCGCAGAAAACCGCCCGGCGTGTGCTCTGCGGTATATTCCAGCGTGTCCACCCGGCCTGCAAGCTTTACCTCGCCCTTGTCGAGGTCGAGGCTGGTGATGCTCAGCTCTGCCCCGGTCAGCTCCAGCGTGCCCTTCGAGGTCAGGAGGGCCGCGCCCTCTGCATCGCAGCGGAGAACCCGCCGCACGCCGGTGGCGGTCAGCCTGTTCCGCCCCTCCAAGATGAGGTCATGCGGCAGGGCCTGCTCCGGCTTTGCGTCCTGCTGTTTCATGGCACACCCCTCCCCTTTTCTGTCATCCTATGCGGGAAGGAGCCTGCTTATGCCGTTTTACTCGGCCTGTGCCGGGTCGTGGGCGACAGCGAGGACGCTGTCCTGCTCGATGATCTCGTACATTTCCCGGGCCACGTCCTTGGTGCGCGGCTCCACATCGGAGAGGACTTTGACCTTGATGGGCCGGTTGCCGAACGTCACCTCGATGATGTCCCCGGCCTTGACGGCCTGACTGGCCTTGGCTGTCTTGCCATTGATGAGGATGCGGCCCGCATCGGCCACCTCATTTGCCACAGTGCGGCGCTTGATGAGCCGCGAAACCTTCAGATATTTATCTAAGCGCATTCTAAACTCCTTATCAACCTCTCCTACAAAAAAACCGCCGGGCCTAAAGGTTCCGGCGGCGGTGGGGCCTCTCTTACAGGGTGTCCTTCAGAGACTTGCCCGGCTTGAACACGATGCTCTTGGAAGCAGCGATGGTGATCGGCTCGCGGGTGCGGGGGTTGATGCCCTGACGCTCTGCGCGCTCACGCACCTCGAAGGTGCCGAAGCCGGAGATGGAGATCTTCTCGCCCTCGGCCATCGCCTTGCCCAGTGCCTCGAATGCGGCGTTGACAGCCATCTCGGCGCTCTTCTTGCTCATCTCAGTGTTTGCCGCAACCTGTGCGATCAGATCGGTCTTGGTCATAATAAAAGCCTCCACAATATTCTCAACATTTTCTATTCGAGCAGACGGTGTATCCGTCTGGTACCCGTTTCCGTTTCGTCTGCTTCCAGCCTCTGGGTGAACCGCTTGGCCGCGAAGGTCAGGGCCTCCTCGGCGTCCACACCGGCCAGCCGCATGGCGTCTGCAGCGGCAAGCAGCAGCTCCCCGGCGCTCTCCTGCGTCTGTGCCTCGTCCCACCCGGCTTTGGCGCTGTCCAGCGCTCTGGCTGCCCCGGCGGCATCCTCCGGCCCGCAGCCGAACCGCGCGGCCCGCTTCTGGAGCTTCTGGGCGCGCATCAGGGCGGGCAGGGTCAGCGGCACGGTGTCCAGCTCGTCGGCCAGCGTGGTGCGGCCCTTTTCCTTATTCTTGAGCGCATCCCAGCCGTTTATACCAGCATTTTCCGCCGCCGAGGAAGCGAAGATGTTCGGGTGGCGGAATACGAGCTTCTCGCACACCTCGCGGCAGACCTTCTCCATATCGAAGCGGCCCCGCTCCTCCTCGATGACGGTGTGGAACACCACCTGCATCAGGACGTCGCCCAGCTCTTCCTGCATCATGGCCGGGTCGTCGGCGTCGATGGCTTCCAGCACCTCGCAGGTCTCCTCCAGAAAGTTTTTCCGGATGGAGGCATGGGTCTGCACCTTGTCCCACGGACAGCCGGTGTCCCTGTCCCGCAGGATGCGGATGATCTCCACGAGGTCCTCCGCCGTATAGTGTTCACGCGGCGTCCAGTCCTGCATGGCCGTCTCCTTTCTGCGTGCCGAAAGCATCTGCGAACAGATTCAAATTGTACCGCAGAATCCACCGGAATGCAAGGGCCGAAGCCTATTTTCCGGCTTTTTGCGGCAAAATTTTCATTTCATTCACAACAAAAGGCGGTATCCCCCCGGGGGACACCGCCCTGCGCAGGTCTGTTACAGCTGTGCGCCGCACTTGTTGCAGAACAGCGCATCGTCCGAGATGGGTGCGCCGCACTGGGGGCAGGTCTTGGCCTCATCGGCCTCGGGCTTTTCCTCGGCAGGCGCTGCGGGGGCATCCTCCGTCACGTCGTCGTCGGCCTCGTCCTTCTCCTCGAAGGTGGTCTCGATGATGGCATCCGGCTCGAGAGAGGCTTTCAGGTCGGCAAGCTCCTGCTCGATGTTGGCGATCATCTCAATGTATTTGTCCACAAGGGGCTGGTTCTCCTCGTTGCCCTTGGCCAGACTATACACCAGAGCGCCCAGCTGGCGCTGCGCCTTGTACAGCTTGCCCTGTGCGTTCACGATCTTGGCCTGCGTCCGGCCCTTTTCGGCCAGATCCAGCGCGGCATTTTTGCCTTTCTCGGCATACTCGAGGCCCATTTCCTTGATCTTATTGAAGTCCATAAAAGACACCTCACTTGTCTGTGCCCGGGTGGGCAGCACTCCTCTGCGTTTTCTGCTCAGGCTGTCCCTGTGCCGCCGGAGATTATTTTCATTATAGCGCACTCCCCGGGGGAATGCAACGAATCCCACCCAAGTTTTACAGAATGGTGCGGATTTGGAAACAGTTTTTTCGCAATTTGCCCAGTTTCGGCGTTCTGGCGTCCTTTAAAGCTCGCCTGCGTAGAACTCCCGCAGCATACTGTCGGCGGGCAGCAGATCCAGCTCCACCGGGGCGACGTGCTCGAAGCGGCGGGCCGTCTCGTCCCAAAGCTCGGCGTTGTGGCCTTCCAGCGTGAAGCGCTGGCAGACCTTCCGCAGCAGCTTGGCAATCAGGCCCAGCTCATAGGTGAAGGAGGTGTCCAGCAGGAAATCTGCCGTGGTCTTGAAACCCTTGATATACCGCGTCTCGCCGTCGAGGACCCGGTCCCACATGGCGAGGGTCTTGGCGGGGCTGCGGCCCCGGGCGGCAGCATCCCGCAGGGTGCGGCGGCACAGGCGGATGTCCTGTGTGTTGATGACCCGGCGGCCGTCGATGCAGTATTCCTCCCGCAGACCGGCATAGATGCGGTAGACGTCGTCGCCCTTCACGAGGCCCGTCAGCTCCGGGTTCAGGGCGTGGATGCCCTCCACGATGCAGACGCCGCCCTCGAGGTCCAGTGTCTCCGTCTCGGAGGAACGGGACTCTGTGGCAAAGTCGTAGATGGGCAGCACGGTCTTGCCGGTGGTGCTCAGCTCGCTGAGGCACTGGCGGATGAGGGGCATATCCAGCGTGTCGGGGTTCTCGTAGTCCAGCGTGCCATCGGGCAGGCGGGGGTAATACTGCGCCCCCTTGAAGAAATTGTCCAGACTGATGACGTGGGCGGGCGTGCCGGAGGCTTCCAGCGCCTCGGCCACCTTGTGCGCCGAGGTGGTCTTGCCGCTGGCCGACGGGCCGGTGAGCATGACGATCTTGGCGCGGGAATCCCTGATCTTCCGGGCGGCATACTCCACCCGCTGGCGGTAGCTCTGCTCGCTCATCTGCGCCAGCGCCGCCGGATTCTGGGCTGCAACATTATACAGGTCGATCTCAACCAGACGTTTCGGTACCCAAATCGTGATCATAAAAATCAGCCACTCCTTTTTTCCGCTCCAGCACCTCATCGAAGCGCTGGATGTATTCCGTCGGATACTTGAAATTAAAGATGCGCTGCATCCGCCTGCCGCCGTCGGCCACCAGCTTGGTGCTTCCGCCTGCGCCGGCCGAGAGGATGGTCTGGACCTCTTCCATGATATAGATATTATAATACCCCTCGTGGCCCGGCTTGCACCAGCCCACGTTTTCCAGATTCTGAAGGGTATTTTTCTGACGATAGAGGTAGTAGGGACGGTAGCCTGCCTCGGCCAGCAGATGACACTTTTCCAGCATGGCAGCAACGTCCGCGTAGTCGTTCTCCTTCTGGTCCTCGATGACGATGCGGGAGGCCCGCTTGAGGGTCAGGGTGTGGACGGTGATGTTCTCGGGGTCAAGGGCGATGGCCTGACGCAGGCTTTTTTCGAAGCCCTCCACCGTGTCGCCGGGCAGACCTGCGATGAGGTCCATGTTGATGTCGTCATGGCCTGCGGCCCGGGCCTCGGCGCAGCAGTCGAGGATGTCCTGCGCCGAATGCTTCCGGCCGATGTTCGCCAGCACCTCGTCGGAGAAGGTCTGTGGGTTGATGGAGATGCGGGTCGCGCCGTACTCCTTGATGACCGCCAGCTTTTCGGCGTCAGTGCAGTCAGGGCGTCCGGCCTCCACCGTATACTCCACGAGAGCGGAAAGGTCGAAGCAGTCCCGCACTGTTCCCATGAGCTGGCGCAGCTGCGCCGCCGAGAGGCTGGTGGGAGTGCCGCCGCCGATGTAGATGCTGCACAGCTTCAGCCCGGCCTTGTCTGCCTCCTCCCGGATGGCCTCGACCTCACGGCAGAGGCAGTCCACATAGGGCTGCACCAGCTTGCGGTCCCGGTCGAGGTTGCAGCTGACGAAGCTGCAGTAGCTGCACCGGGAGGGGCAGAACGGGATGCCGATGTAGAGGCTGTAGGTCTTGGGGGCGCTGCCCGCTTTTAAAATCGGTTCCTGTAGGTCGGCAATGGCCTTGGCCATCCTGTACTTTTCGGGCGAGCAGTCGAACCGCCCGAGGAAAAAGTCGTCGATCTGCTCCTCCGTCCAGCCTGCGGCCCGCTTGTCGTGGACGAGGCGCACCGGCCGCACGCCGGTCATCTTGCCCCAAGGGGGGCGGATGCCCGTCCAGCGGCGCAGCAGGTCATAGGTCAGGCTGGCCAGCGCGAACTCCGGCGTCTCTCCGCCCTCCTCTGCCGGGGCGGGCAGCGGTGCTTCGGCGGTCTGGCTCTTTCCGCCCTGCCGCACCATGGCCCAGAGGCTGTCGGGCCGCTTCTCAGCCCAGACGCAGTCTGTGCCCTCCTCGGGCGGGGTGAGGGTGAGCGGGGCCATCGGATAGAACAGGCGGACGAGGTGCTCCACCTCATAGCCCGAGCTGAGGCCCGTGATATAGATATTCATGTGTATTCCCGCCTTTTTATGCGTTTCTCAGTGCATTTCGGATATAGAAGTTGGTGGCGACCTCCTGCCCGAAGGTGGAGAAATCGCCGTGGCCGGGCAGGATCTGCGCCTCGGGCGGGACGGGCAGGGCTGCGAACTTGCGCAGGCTCTCGTCCATCTTCCGGCTGTCGCCGCCCTCGAGGTCTGTGCGGCCGATGCTGCCCTGAAACACGGTGTCGCCCACGAAGAAATAGTTCTCGCAGAGCAGCACCACGCTGCCCTCGGTGTGGCCGGGGGTGTGCCAGACGGTGAAGCGCAGCTCGTCCAGCGTGAGGACTCCGCCCTCCGCGTAGCCGCTGTCCGACTCCCTGAGGGGCAGCAGCTGGGTACCCTGACAGTCGGCAGACTCGCAGTAGAGCTTTGCACCCCACTCGCGGCTGAGGACCCCCGCGCTGCCCACATGGTCATAGTGGCCATGGGTGCAGAGGATGAGGGCCAGCTTTCCGCCCTGCTCTTTCAGGATCTTGTCGTACTCCTGCACCTCTGCGGCGGGGTCGATGACGACTGCATGGCCCGCGTCCGAGATGAGCAGGAAGCTGTTGGTGTAAAACGGCGCAGGGCCGACCAGATGAAATGCCTTCATGGTTTACTTCTCTCCTTTGTGCCACTCGTCGGTGTCGATGACGATGGTGCAGGGACCCTCGTTGACCAGCGACACCTGCATATCTGCGCCGAACTCGCCGTGCTGGACGCTCTTGAGGCCCTGCCTGTTCATCTCGGCGAGGAACAGCTCGTAGGCGTCCACGGCGAGAGGCGGCTTTGCCGCCTTGATGAAGCTGGGTCGGAACCCCTTTTTGGTGTCGCCGTAAAGGGTGAACTGGCTCACCACCAGCGCCGAGTAGCCGAGGTCCTTCGCACTGAGGTTCAGTTTGTCGTTTTCGTCCTTAAAGATGCGCAGGCCCGCACATTTTTCGGCCAGCTTGGGCACGATGTCGAGGGTGTCGGTGTCCTTGACGCCCAGCAGGATGACGAGGCCGGGGCCGATGGGGCGCGGCTCGCCGCCGTTGACCCGGACGCTGGCCGAGGATACGGCCTGAATGACTGCACGCATATTAGCTCCTTGTTACCTTGAGCACATCCCGCACCTTGGACAGGCGGGCCACCACGCGGTTGAGGTGCTCGGTGTTGTTGATGCCGATGGTCAGGCTGATGATGGCGCAGTTGTTTTCCACCTGACGGGCGTTCATAGCATAGATGGGGACGCGGATGTCCGCCAGCGCGGCCAGCACATCGGACAGCAGCTCGTTGCGGTTGAGCGCGATAATCTCGAGGCCCGCCTTGTAGCTGTCCCGGACGCTGTCGGCCCAGTAGGCCTTGACCCAGCGGGGGGCGTTGGAGGGGTCCTTCATGCTGGCCACCGCGTTGGCACAGCTCTGCTTGTGGATGGAGACGCCGAAGCCCCGGGTGATGAAGCCCACGATAGGGTCACCGGGCAGGGGCGAGCAGCATTTGGCGAACTTGATGGGGGTGTTGTCGAAGCCCTCCACCACCACGCCGTCGGTGGCGTGGACGCGGCTCAGGTCTACCTTCGGCAGGTCTTCCATCGTCTTGTTCTCAGCGGCTTCGGCGGCCTTGAGCTTCTGCCACTCCTCTTTCAGCTTGGGCAGGCAGTTGGCGATGGTCATGCCGCCGTAGCCGATGGCGGCATAGATCTCCTCTGCGCTGTTCTGGCGCAGGCGACGGCTGCAGCTGCCCACGAACTCGTCCAGCTGGTCGTCGGGGATGAAGATCATCTCCCGGCGCAGCTCCTTGGCCAGCGCGTCGCGGCCCTGCTGGATGTTCTCCTCCCGGCGCATCTTCTTGAACCAGTTGCGGATCTTGCTCTTGGCCTCGCTGGTGCGCACGATCTTGAGCCAATCGCGGCTGGGGCCTTTGTCCGCCGGGCCGAGGATGACCTCAATGATCTCGCCCGTCGCCACGACATGGTCGATGGGGACGATGCGGTTGTTGACCTTGCAGCCCACCATCCGGTTGCCGACGGCGGAGTGGATGGCATAGGCGAAGTCGATGCAGTTGGCACCGGCAGGCAGGTTGATGACGTCGCCCTTCGGGGTAAAGGCAAAGACCTCCTCCGGCAGCAGGTCGCTCTTCAGGTCGTGGAGCAGGTTGCCGGAATCCTCGCTGACGCGCTGATTTTCCAGCAGCTGGCTCACCCATGCCAGACGCTCGTCCAGCTTATCGTGGCCGTCGAGGCCCTCCTTGTACTTCCAGTGGGCGGCGACGCCGTACTCAGCCTGCTCATCCATCTTCCGGGTGCGGATCTGCACCTCGAAGGGGATACCCTCGTGTCCGATGACCGTGGTGTGGAGGCTCTGGTAGCCGTTGGGCTTGGGGGTGGAGATATAGTCCTTGAAGCGGTTGGGCAGGGGGTGGTACATATCATGGATGAGGCCCAGCGTGCTGTAGCACTCGGCCAGCGTATCCAGAATGATGCGCACCGCATAGATGTCATAAATTTCGTCGAAGGACTTGTTCTGCATGATGGTCTTGCGGTAGATGCCGTAGATGCTCTTGACTCTCCGCTTGATGGTGGCGCCCTCGATGCCGCTCTCCTCGAGGCGGTTCTTGATGACGCCCGACACGCTGGCGAGGAACTCGTCCCCGGCGCGCTCGCTGAGCATCTTGTTGATCTCCCCGTAGCCCACGGGGTCGAGGTAGTGGAGGCTGCGGTCTTCCAGCTCCTCCTTGACGTTCAGGATGCCCAGCCGGTTGGCAATGGGGGCATAGACCTCCATGGTCTCCCGGGCCTTGTCGCGGCGCTTCTGCTCCGGCCATGCATCGCCGGTGCGCATATTGTGGAGACGGTCGCAGAGCTTGATGATCATGACGCGGACGTCCCGGCTCATGGCCAGCAGCATCTTGCGCAGGTTCTCGGCCTGCAGCTCCTCGATGTTCGAGAACTGGATCTTCGTCAGCTTGGTGACGCCATCCACCAGCAGGGCCACCTCCTCGCCGAAGGCGGCGGTCAGGTCGGCCAGCGTGGTGGGGGTATCCTCCACCACGTCGTGCAGAAGGGCGGCGGCGATGCTCTCGGTGTCCATGCCGAGGTCCAGCACGAGGCGGGCCACGGCCAGCGGGTGGCAGATATACGGCTCCCCGCTGCGGCGGCAGACGCCCTTGTGGGCGTCGTTGGCCATATTGTAGGCTTTTTCGATCATGGCCATGTTGTAGGCCTTGCCGCTGGCCTTGATGGCCTCCACCAGCTTGTCCCACGTCACGATCTCGGGCCGCACCTCCGAGGGCAGCGTCCCCTCGGGGGCGTTGGCCGGCAGGGCCGTGGCGGCCACGGTCGCCATCTCCGTCACCGGCATGGGCTGGTGGAGATGGGTCTTTGCAGAATAGCTGTCCTCTCCCGCCGCAGCCGGTGCTGCGGGCACAGGGGCGGTGATTTTCTTTCCCTCAGGCATCTTTATCGATCCTCCAGACATTTCAGGATGGGCGCATCGGCGAGGTTCTTCTTGCCGGTGGCTGGCACAAGCTCCCAGAACTTGGCCCCGCCCCGGTCGGCCACCGTGATGAGGCCGACCTGTTCCAGCGCAGCGACCGCCACCAGCGTCTTGCCGGTGTTCTCCTCGCCAAGCTTTGCGAACAGGGGCTGCAGATCTTCGGCGTGCCAGCGCCGCGCCTGCAGCTCCCGGTAAACGGTGATGATATGGCTGCGCTCCGGGGCGACAGCCTCCTTCTGCTCTGGCGTCAGGGGCGCGCCCCGGCGCAGCGCCTGCACCAGAGCTGCCTGCTCCGCCGCAATGTTGCCGAGGCCCGCCGGGTGCAGCTCCAGAATGCGGCCCGACAGCTGCGGCCCCCGGGCCGAATCGTAGACCGACAGGCTCACTGCCGCATCCACGACGTCGCCGGCGGCATAGGGCACCTGCTCGGGATGCATCCCGAACCAGACCGCGTAGAGGCTGGCGTTCCCCTGCCGCAGCCGCAGGCGGGAGTGCTTGCCCTCCGAGACCGCATACACCCCCTCCACGACGGCCTTTTCCAGCACGAAGACCGGGCTGGGGTTGTCGGCACCGTAGGGGGCCAGCTGGTCGAGGCGGCGGACGCTCTCCACCGTAAGGCGGTCGAGGTGGACGGACAGGTCACATTCCAGCGGCGGTGTGCGCAGCACGGGGCACTCCCGTGCCGCCCAGTCGTTGAGCCGCTGGCGGAGGGCGGGCAGGTCTTCCTCCCGCACCGAGAGGCCCGCCGCCATGGCGTGGCCGCCGAAGCGGAGCAGGATGTCGGCGCAGGAGGCGATGCACTCGTGCAGGTTGAAGCCCTGCACGCTGCGGCCGCTGCCCTTGCCCTCGCCGTGCTCATCCACCGACACCACGATGACCGGGCGTCCCGTCTTTTCCACAAGGCGGGAGGCCACGATGCCGATGACGCCGGGGTGCCAGTCCCTGCCCCAGAGCAGGATGACCCGGTCCTCGAGGCGCTCCGGCTCGGCATCCAGCAGCTCCTGCGCGGCCCGGACGATCTCCATCTCGGTCTCCTGCCGCTGGCTGTTGATGTCGGTCAGCTTATGGGCCAGCTCCTCGGCCCGGTCTTCGTCCTCGCAGAGCACCAGCTGCAGGGCTGTGACGGCGCTGTCCATCCGGCCCGCCGCATTGATGCGGGGAGCGATGGCATAGCTGACGTTCTCCGCCGTCACCGGCCTGCCCGCAAGCCCCACCTCTTCCAGCAGGGCGCAGAAGCCGGGCCGGTCGGTGTTCTGGAGCTGGCGCAGACCGGCTTTGACGATGGTGCGGTTCTCGCCGGTCAGGGGCATGACGTCGGCCACCGTGCCCACAGCGGCGAGGTCGCCGCAGTATTCCAGCATCTCTTCCGGCGGGCATCCGTCCAGCGCAGCGCAGAGCTTGAAGGCCACGCCCGCGCCGCACAGGCCCTTGAAGGGGCTGTGGTCATCTGCCCGGCGGGGGTCTACGATGGCCACCGCCTGCGGCAGGCTCTCGTGGGGCAGATGGTGGTCGGTGATGATGAGGTCGATGCCGAGACTGGCCGCAAAGGCGGCTTCCTCCACCGCCGAGATGCCGTTGTCCACCGTGACGATGAGGCGGCATCCCTTATCATAGATGGACTGGATGGCGTTCTTCGACAGGCCGTAGCCGTCGCCCTCCCGGCTGGGCAGCATACACTTGGCGCTGGCCCCCATCCCTTTGAGGTGCTGGTAGAGCAGGGCGGTGGCGGTCACGCCGTCCACATCGTAGTCGCCGAAGACCACGATGGTCTCGCCCTCGTCGATGGCCCGCAGGATGCGCGCGCAGGCCTTGTCCATGTCGGTCAGGAGCATGGGGTCGCTCAGATCCTCCTCGCCCGCCAGCAGCGTCAGCGCCTCGGCGGGGTCGGTGATGCCCCGGGCAGCGAGGATGCCGGCCAGCAGACCGGCCTCCTTCTGCTGGGCCGCAAAGACCGAGCGGTATTTCTCCTCGCTCCACGGCCCATCGTCCATGCTCTGGTTTTCCAGCTCTTCGGTGTTCTGCTGGGCGATGGCGGCGGTCAGCTCCTTTAGGGCCGCACGGTCAACTTCTTTGGTGTTCCAAGCCCGGTAGGTCATCGCATTTCCTCCCCGGCCAGACCATCGTTGGCCAGCATCCCCTGCAGCGCAGCGATCTCGCTGGAAACGTCCAGCGCCATGTCCGACAAAAGCTTATCGTAAAGGTTGTCATAGGCCTGATTCAGGGTGTGCAGGATACCCGCGATGTCCCTGCGGATGGCCTCGGCGTTCTCGCCCTGCTGGCCCTGCACGTCGTTGTAGGTGTGCAGGAGCTTGAGGGTAGTGGGGATATAGTATTCCGCAAAGCGGCGGGCCTTGGGCAGGCTCTCGGGGTGGGCTTCCAGCCACGCACCGATGGACTCGGTGGTCTTCTGCATATGCTGCAGCTCCTCCACCGCCCGCTCATCCTCCATGAGAGAGGTCTCCTTCTCGAGCACCTGCGCAAAGCGGCGGGTCGTCTCGAGGTTCAGGGGGACATCCTCGGCCTGTTCCGGCGCTTTTTCCGGTTCAGGCTCCGGCTGATTTTCCTGCGCAGTGCGGTAGTCCTCCGCCGTCAGGTAGAGCTTGTCGTTCTTCTCGTCCATCCAAGCGCTGAGCCAGCCTTTATGGATGAACTTCCGCAGCAGCCGGAGGGCCTTGGCCTTCTTCTTATGGGTCAGCTCGGCCAGCATCGAGAGGGAGAGGCCCTTGTGCCAGTCGAAGCCCTCGGCGGTGTCGGCATACAGCTCCAGCGTCTTCGCGGCCTTCATCCGGGAAGCGCCCGCCGCCGTGAGCCAGCCGAATACGGCCGTCACCGCCGCCGAGCACCATCCGGTGGCCCGGGTGGCGCTCATGGCAAACTCGCCGATGGCACCGAGGACCGTCATATCAGCCGCCCCCGCCGCGCTGCCGGAGGTGAACATCCCCGCCGTGCCGAAGCAGGCGATGGCCGTAATGCCGAAGAGGACGGCGAAAGTGATGCCGGTCGCCAGCATGGCGACGCCTGCGTTGTGGCGCTTTTTTGCGCTGGTGCGGAGATTGTCGATGGGGGTCGGCACCGGCTTCTTTGCGAAAAAGCTCCGCGCCCAGCCCGGCATCCCGCCGGCGTTCTCTCCGCTCGGGGCTGCGTTCCGGGCCTCCTCAGCCCGCTTCTGATACTGCTGCTTCCCAGCCTGAAACGCCCGGCCTGCCTCCGAGATACCGTAGCTTGCGGCATTCGCAGCGGCGCGTCCCACGTCCCATACACGGTCGCCGAGTTCCTCCCCCCGGCCCTCAAAGCCGTGGCGGAAGGCGTCGGACATGGTATCGCCCAGCTCCCGAAGCTGGCGTTCCAGCTCCTGCTGCACCTGACGGCCCTCGCTGTCCTGTGCCCTGCTCTGGCCGGAACGATTCTGGAAATCGTTTTCACGATCAGTCATTCAACTTCTCACCCTTCTGCCGGACTGTACCGGCTGATGATGGCGCGGGCCACCCGCAGGCCATCGACGGCGGCGCTCATGATGCCGCCCGCATATCCTGCGCCCTCGCCGCAGGGGTAAAGCCCCGCCAGCTGGGCACATTCAAGGTTTTCTTCCCGCTTCAGCCGCACCGGGCTGCTGGTGCGGGTCTCAAGACCTGTCAGGATGGCCTCGGGGGCAGTATAGCCTGCGATCTTCCGCTCGTAGGCGCGCAGTCCCGCCCGCAGCGTGTCAGCCAGCTCCGTCGGCAGCAGTGCGCCGAGGTCAGCGGCCCGGACGCCGCGGTCATAGGTGGGCTGGACGCGGCCGATGCTCAGCTGCCCCCTGCCCTCCAAAAAGCTTTGGATGTTCTCCGCCGGGGCGGCATACTCGCCCGCGCTGCGGCCTGCCGCGTAGGCCTTCGCTTCCAGCTCTCGCTGGAAGGCGATGGCCCTGCGGGGGTCGCCGCCGAAGTCCTCGCCGCCCACGCTGACCACCACCGCCGCATTGGCGTTTTTGCCGCTGCGGGCGTGGTAGCTCATGCCGTTGGTCACGACGCGGCCTGTTTCGCTGGCCGAAGCCACCACCTGACCGCCGGGACACATACAAAAAGTATAGACGCACCGTTTTTCAACGTGCTGCGAAAGCTGATATTCACCCCGCGGCAGGGCCGGGTGGCCTGCTGCCTCGTGGTAAAGGCTCTTTTCAATCTCCGATTGGAGATGCTCGGCCCGGAAGCCGACGCTGAAGGGCTTGCATTCCAGCACGAGGCCGCTGTCCATCAGCATTCCGAAGGTATCGCGGGCCGAGTGGCCCACCGCAAAGACCAGTGCCTCACAGGGGAAGGCACCACCCGTGGTCCGGATGCCGACGAGGCGGCCGTCCCGGCGCTCGAAGCCGGTGAGGGCCGTGTTGAAGTGGACCTCACCCCCCAGCGCCTCGATCTCCCTGCGGATGGAGGTGATAACGCCCCGGAGCAGGTCGGTGCCTACATGAGGCTTCTGCTGCCATGCGATCTCCTTGGGGGCACCGTGCTCGAGGAACACCTCGGTCACGAAGCCGCACAGCTCGTCGCCGATGCGGGTGGTGAGCTTGCCGTCCGAAAAGGTGCCTGCGCCGCCCTCGCCGAACTGGATGTTGGCGTTCTCGTCCAGCTCACCGGTGGCAGAGAAATGCTCCACAGCCTTGACGCGCTCTTCCAGCGCCGGGCCGCGCTCCAGCACGATGGGCCGGTAGCCCTGACGGGCCAGCAGCAGCGCTGCAAAAAGTCCGGCCGGGCCGAGGCCGCAGACCACGGGCCGGTGGGCCAGCGGCTGGGTGCCGTTCTCCACCGAAAAGTCGGTTCTGCCCCGGACGGTGACGCTGGGCGAAGCGCCTGCATAGGCAGGCTCCTCCCCTTCCTCCTTCAGGGACGCCGCCACGGTGTAAACCAGCTTGGGCTGGCCGTGGCGGGCGTCCACCGAGAGTTTGGCGATGCCCAGATGGCTCACCCTGCTGCGGGGGATCCGGGCGAGGTGGAGGGCTTTTTCATAGGCCTGCTGCTCCCCGGCGGAGAGGGGCAGGCGAATATCACGAATCAGGATCATATACTCAGTTACTTTCTATCTTGCACTGCACCACATAGCTGCCCAGCGCAAAGATCTTGTCGTTGGAGGGCACATAGAGGCGGCAGGCGATGTTCTGCTGGCCGATGGCAACGTAGAAGTCGTCGGCGTCGATCTCGATGACCACCTGCTCCGGGGTCAGGGCCTCCAGCGAACCGGCCGGGCCGCAGAGGGTGACGTTCATCAGCCGCTCGGTCCCCACGGTCAGGGTGTAGGTAGAGGGCAGGTTGACGACCTGCACACAGCTGGCGGGCAGGTTCATGGTCTTGGTCTCCAGACGGGAGCTGTCGAAGCTGACCGTGATGGTGGAGATATTGTCCAGCAGGCGGATGCCGCTGGGCAGCTCGATGGGCATCTCATACACCTTATCCAGCGCAAAGGTGGAAAGGTCGATGGTGCCCACCGACAGGGTGGACAGCTTATCGATCTGCGACTCCGGCCCGGCCACGTTGAGGGTCTTCTTGCTCAGGGAGTAGACCAGCACCGAGGGGTCGAAGTCCCGGGGGGCGTTGATGAAGCTCACCTTTACCGGCAATGTCGCCAGCTTGTACACCTGCAGCGTGACCTCGACGCTGTCCGCCTCGAGGGTAGTATACTCAAATTTCACCTCGCTGCCGCTGCGGGTGTAGAACCGCAGGTCGGTGTCCAGCGTGACAGGGCTGGTCAGCTCGCCGTTGTGGGCCACTTCGGCGGTGCAGGTCTCCACCTTGCTCAGCTCGGTGCTGGGGCCGGAGAGGGTCACGGTCTCCTTGGAGACCTCGGTGCCGTAGAGGATATAGCCGTCGGCAATCTTCAGATAGTTCGTCGTCACCTGAATGGGCAGGGTCTTCTCCTCCACCACATCGAACACCACGTCCACCGTGTTGCTGCCGTCGATGGAGACGGCCACGCCGGTAAGCAGGGTGCTCTGGCTGCGGACCTGAAGGCGGAGGGTCTTTTCGCCGCTGTCGCGGACGCTGGACCAGTCGGGATAGACGACGAAGTCGTTGGCCGACAGGCTGCCGATGGTGTAGCCGTCGCCGGAAAGTTTTAAATTGACCGTTTTTTCCTCCGCATCGACGATGCTCAGGCCGCGGGAGGTGTAGGCGGACGAATCGTAGGTAAAGTCCACCGGGACATTATAAATGGTGGTCGTCGTGCCGGGCTGCACCACGATGGTGACAGCCATCCACGCGATGACCGCGCCCAGCAGCGACAGCAGCAGCCGGACACGGCGGTCGCTCAGCAGGCTGCGCTTAGGGGGCACGGCAGGCTTCATGCCGTTGTTCTGCTCGGTGCTCATTGCTGCTCTTCCTCCTCTTTGGCGTTCACCCAGTTCAGCAGGCGCTTGCCCCGGGCCTTCCAGCCCTCGGCGGCGCTCTTCTCGCTGGCCGTCTCCTTGGGGATCATCTCATCCACCAGACGGGTGTAGAGGGTCTGGCGGTCGAAGTGGCGGATGAGGAC
This sequence comes from Faecalibacterium butyricigenerans, assembly GCF_020687345.1. Classification (NCBI taxonomy): domain Bacteria; kingdom Bacillati; phylum Bacillota; class Clostridia; order Eubacteriales; family Oscillospiraceae; genus Faecalibacterium; species Faecalibacterium butyricigenerans. The sequence goes on along the minus strand of NZ_JAJEQL010000004.1, from coordinate 45,916 downwards.
GCCGTTCTTCGCCATCGAGATGATGCCGGTCTCCTCGCTGACCACGATGGCGATGGCGTCGGAGTTCTCGGCGATTCCGAGGCAGGCGCGGTGGCGGGTGCCCATGTCCTTGCCGAGGTCGAGGTTGTTGGAAAGGGGCAGCACGCAGCCTGCGGCTTTGATGCGGCCATCTTCGATGATGGCCGCTCCATCGTGGAGGGGGGTGCCCTCGTAGAAGATGGTGCCCAGCACCTCAAGGTTGACCGCACTGTTCACGGGCGTGCCGGTGCGGACGATCTCCGAGAGGTTGGTGTTCCGTTCCAGCACGATGAGGGCGCCAGTCTTAGTCTCCGAAAAGCGCTCGGCGGCATCGCAGATGGCGATGATGGCGCTGCGCCACGCGCCCTTGAGGCTGGTGTCGTTGTAGCGGCTCTTGTTGAAAAAGCGGTAGGCCCACTGGTCGGTCTGGCCCATCCGTTCCAGCGCACGCCGTATCTCAGGCTGGAACAGCACCACCAGCGTCAGCAGACCGACCTGCAGCAGCGAGTTCAACAGCCAAGTAACGGTGCGCATATTCAGGATGTTGGCCACCAGATAGACCGCCAGCACGATGAGCGCGCCCTTGGCCAGCTGACCGGCCCGGGTGCGGTTGACGATGCCCAGAAGCTGGTAGATGAGGAACGCGATGATGAGGATGTCCAGCAGGTCTACCAGCTTGAAGGTCTGAAAGTTTGCTACGATAGAGTTCAGAGTCATGGGTCACACTCTCCCGTTCACACAGCTTCGATGAGGGCGACGGCATGGGCTGCGATGCCCAGCCCCTCGCCGGTAAAGCCCAGATGCTCTTCGGTGGTCGCCTTAACGCTCACAGCCTCCACCGGCAGCCCGAAGGCGGCGGCGAGCTTTTCCCGCATGGCCGGGATGTAGGGGGCCAGCTTGGGGCGCTGGCAGAGGATGGTGGCGTCGATGTTCTCGATGCGCCAGCCCTGTGCGGCGACGATCTCCGCCACCCGGCGGGCCAGCACGAGACTGTCCGCCCCGGCGTACTCCTCCGCCGTATCGGGGAAGTGCTGGCCGATGTCGCCCAGCGCTGCCGCGCCCAGCACGGCATCCATCACAGCATGGGCCAGCACATCGGCGTCCGAGTGGCCCAGCAGGCCCTTCTCATAGGGCACCTCCACGCCGCCAAGGATGAGCTTGCGGCCCTCCACCAGACGATGGACGTCGTAACCATGACCAATGCGCATCTTCTTTCCTCCGTTCTCCGCCCGGGGCAGGTCTTCCCGGGTCGTGATCTTGATGTTTGCGTAGTCGCCCTGCACCAGCTCCACCGGACGGCCCGTTAATTCGAACAGGCTGCAATCGTCGGTGACGAGGCGGGCGCGGGCCTCGTCCAGCTCGTCCAGCGCCGCCAGATAGGCTGCGCGGTCGAAGCACTGGGGCGTCTGCACCGCATAAAGGGTGCTGCGGTCGGGGGTATCCTCCACCATGCAGCCGGCGGGCACCGTCTTGCCGCTGCCGCCCTTTGCCTGCTTGATGGTGTCCTTCACCGGCACTGCCGGGGCGGCAGCCCCGCAGCGGGCAGCCGCCTTCAGCACGGCGGCGATGACCTCCCCGCTCACGAAGGGCCGGGCCGCATCGTGGACGGCCACCAGCGCCCCGTGGGCAGCGGCTACGCCGTTCCGGGCGCTCTCGGCCCGGGTCGCACCGCCCCGCACCAGCTGCACCGGCTTTTTGCACCGGGCTGCGGCCCGCTCTGCGTTCTCGCCCGACGCGCCAGTCACCAGAACCAGCTCGTCCACCTCCGGGCACTCGTCGAAAGCCCGGACGCTCCGCTCCAGCACGGTCTCGCCGCCCAGATCAAAGCTCAGTTTATCAAATCCCATCCGGGTGGAGGAGCCTGCCGCCACCAGAACAGCCGTCACACGATAGTCCAATTTCTTACACCTGCCCCATTTTCTTCCTGCCCCGTGCCACACTGCCCGGAGCTTATTATGACTCATTGAATATTATAGCGTATCAGGCCCCAAACTGCAACCGCCCACACCCATCAAAAATGCCCCCGTGCAGCACTTTTGGCGCTGAACGGGGGCATAAATTTCTGATGGGATTTCCGCGTTATGCGAGGATGGGCTCAATGGCAGCAGCCAGAGCATCCTTCTGAGCCTGTGCCTCGGCGAGGTCCTTGCCCAGCGTGGTGAAGTAGGTCTTGATCTTCGGCTCAGTGCCGGAGGGACGGACGACCACGGTAGCGCCGTTGTCCAGAGCGTAGATGAGGACATTTGCGGCAGGCAGGCCGGTCTCCTCGGGCTTCTTGTAGTCGGTGACCTTGACCACCTTGTGGCCGGCCATCTCGGTGAGCGGCTCGTCACGCAGCTTCTGCATGATGGAGGCCATCTTCTCCATGCCGGTCAGGCCGGGGAACTCGAAGCTGTCCACCTTGTTCAGGTAGCGGCCATACTCCTTGTAGATCTCTTCCAGACGCTGCTTGATGGAGGAGCCGATGCTGCGGTAGTAAGCGGCCATCTCGCAGATGAGCATGGAGCCGATGACGGCGTCCTTATCGCGGACGTAGGGACCGGCCAGATAGCCGTAGCTCTCCTCGAAGCCGAAGATGAAGCGGTCCACCTCACCGGCAGCCTCCAGATTTGCGATCTGATCGCCGATCCACTTGAAGCCGGTCAGCACGCTGCGCATCTCCACGCCATAATGAGCGGCAATGGCGTCGGCCAGCGGGGTGGAGACGATGGACTTGACGGCGACGGGGTCCTTCGGCATGGTGCCCTTCTCGATGCGGCCTGCGCAGATGTAGTCCAGCAGCAGAGCGCCCATCTCGTTGCCGGAGACCAGCTCATAGCTGCCGTCCGGGCACTTCATAGCGATACCCACGCGGTCGGCGTCGGGGTCGGTGGCCAGCATCAGGTCTGCACCGGTCTTGGTGGCGAGGTCGAGGCCCAGCTTCAGGGCATCGAAGATCTCAGGGTTGGGGTAAGAGCAGGTGGTAAAGTAGCCGTTGGGATACTCCTGCTCCGGCACGATGGTGATGTCGGTGATGCCCATATCGTTCAGGACATGGGTGACCGGCACCAGACCGGAGCCGTTCAGGGGGCTGTAGACCAGCTTCAGGCCAGCCGTCTTGCACAGGCCCGGGCGCACCTGACGTGCCTCGATGGCAGCGTAGAGGGCGTTCTTGCAGTCGTCGCCCACAAAGCGGATGAGGCCCTGCTCGACACCCTCTGCAAAGGAGATGTACTTTGCGCCGGTGAGGACATCGGTCTTCTGGATCTCATCGTAGACGATAGCGGCGGCGTCATCGGTCATCTGGCAGCCGTCGGGGCCGTAGGCCTTGTAGCCGTTGTACTTGGCGGGGTTGTGCGAAGCTGTGACCATGATGCCCGCGTTGCACTCGTAGTAACGGGTGGCAAAGCTCAGGGCGGGGACCGGCATCAGCGCGTCGTAGATGCGCACCTTGATGCCGTTCGCTGCCAGGACCCCGGCAGCCGTCTTGGCAAAGATATCGCTCTTGAGGCGGCTGTCGTAGCTGATGGCCACAGTCTGATTGCCGCCCTGCGTCTTGACCCAGTTTGCCAGACCCTGCGTGGCCTGACGCACGACGTAGATGTTCATACGGTTGGTGCCAGCGCCCAGCACGCCGCGCAGGCCGGCGGTGCCAAACTTCAGCGCAACAGCGAAGCGGTCCTTGATCTCGTCGTCATTTCCCTCGATCTTGGCCAGTTCCGGCTTCAGATCTGCGTCTTCCAGATCTGCTGCCAGCCAGCGCTTATACTCATCCTGATACATATTGCACACCTTACCTTTGTTATTTTTGACCATAATGGACAAATTCATCCAAGTCTACTTATACTATAAGCTTTTAAACGCTTTGTGTCAATTCAGGATTATGTACCAAGTTTTCCCCCTCAAAACCAGCAAATGCTACAAATCGCGTCGGTTTTCCGCTTTGCCGACCTCCCTCTGCTGCCATACAGGGCCAGTAGGTCACCCCTGCGTCGTCCAGCACTTCTGTCCAATGGCCCAATCCAACGCCATTTTCGCACAGATACCGCATCAAAGGCATCAGCCGCCCGAAGTCGCCCGTCGGGCAGATGACCTGTTCCGTCGTGCATTCCCCGCCCTGCTGCCGCTGCACTGCCAACACGACACCCTCTTCCTCCAGGCTTGCGTAATAGCACAGCGTGTATGCGCGCTGATAGCCTTCGATATTCGAATAGGGCCGGGTATAACAGCAGTACTCTTTCGCAACCATATGATCCTTCCTCCGATCTTGTTTTTTGCCTGTTCTCATTGCGCGTGTCTCGTTGACATCTCACATGCCCTCTAATATAATAGATTCAGATAAAAAATTGTGTCGAACCCGGACGGCAATGCCCTGCTTTTTCCATTTCTTAGTCGTTTCTTATCCAACGATTTTACATTTTTCGTCCGTTATTTCAAAATAAACATCGACACTACGTAGAATCACGCAGTGATTCTTTTTTTAAGATGGATACAACAGCACAAATCAAAAATTTTAATGGCCCTGCCGCCCCCCTGTCGGGCAGAAAGGAGCGCCCCCATGTACGCAGTCCTCAAGAGCTTCGGCCTCAAGGGCCTCAACGGCTTCCCGGTAGAGGTCGAGGCCGACATCTCGGGCGGGATGCCCGCCCTCTCCATCGTCGGCCTGCCGGACTCTGCCGTCCGGGAGAGCGGCGACCGCGTTCATGCGGCCCTGAAGAATCTGGGCTTCAAGTGGCCCGACCGCCGCATCACCATCAACCTCGCCCCGGCCGATGTCCGCAAGACCGGCCCGGTGTACGACCTGCCCCTGCTGCTGGCCGTGCTGGCGGCCTCCGGGCAGCTGGAAACGCCGCCGAAGGACACCGCCTTTCTGGGTGAGCTGGCGCTGGACGGCAGCCTGCGGCCTGTGTCCGGCGTGCTGCCGATGGCACTGGAAGCCGCTGCCAGCGGGGTGCGGGCGCTCTACGTCCCGGCGGAGAACGCCGCCGAGGCCGCTGAGGCCGGAGGCAGCGAGATGCAGGTCTTCCCCGCTGCAACGGCCCGTCAGGTCGTGGACGCTCTGCGGGGCGTCCAGCCCATCCCGCCTACGGCTCCTGTTCCCTTCGACCCTGCCGACGCATGGAACCATGTCCCCGATTTCTCCGACGTCTGCGGTCAGCCGCTGGCCCGCCGGGCGATGGTCATTGCCGCTGCAGGCGGGCACAACGTCCTGCTCATCGGCGCACCCGGCACCGGCAAATCCATGCTGGCCCGGCGTCTCCCCGGCATCCTGCCCCCGCTGAGCCGGGAGGAGGCCGTGGAGACCACCAAGATCTATTCCATCGCCGGGCAGATGCCCGCAGGCCGGGGCCTCGTGACGGCCCGGCCCTTCCGCAGTCCCCATCACTCGGCCAGCTCGGCGGCACTGGCGGGCGGCGGCGCACTCTTCCGCCCCGGCGAGTGCAGTCTGGCCAACTGCGGCGTCCTCTTCCTCGACGAGCTGCCCGAGTTTTCCCGCGAGAGCCTCGAGGTGCTGCGCCAGCCCCTCGAGGACGGCTGCATCACGGTCAGCCGGGCCGCCGGCAGCGCCACTTACCCCAGCCGCTTCCAGCTTGTTGCCGCCATGAACCCCTGCAAGTGCGGCTACTACGGCCACCCCACCCGGGCCTGCACCTGTTCCCCCAGCGCGGTGCGGCAGTACCGCAGCCGGGTGTCCGGCCCGCTGCTGGACCGCATCGACCTCTGCGTCGAGATGGACCCCGTCGCCTTTGACGAGCTGCACAGCGTCTCTCCCTCTGAGAGCAGTGCCGAGCTGCGCAGGCAGGTCCTTGCCGCGCGGGCTGTTCAGGCCCAGCGGTACGCCTCCCCCGGCTACGAGGGCGTGCACTGCAACGCCCAGCTCACCGCCGGGCAGGTGCGGCGCATCTGCCGGATGACCCCTGCCGCTGAGCAGCTCCTGCGGGCCTCCTATGAGACGCTGGGCCTCTCGGCCCGCGCCCACGACCGCATCCTCCGGGTGGCCCGCACCGTGGCCGACCTCGCAGGCAAGCGTCTCCTCGACGAGGATTCCCTGCTGGAAGCGCTGCAGTACCGCGCACAGGAAAAGGTCGAGCTGACGTTCTGAGACCGCAAAAAGCTCCCCCGGCAGTCCAAGCCGGGGGAGCTTTGTCGTTGCTATAGCAGTTTCTCAGAATCTCCGCCATGTATCGGGCAGGAAGAGCACCAGCATCGGGAAGATCTCCAGACGGCCGGCCAGCATATCGAAGATGAGCACCAGCTTTGCGAAGTTGGAATAAGCCCCGAAGTTCATCATGGGGCCGACCTGATTGAGGCCGGGGCCAATGTTGTTCAGGGTGGCGGCGACGGAGGTAAAGTTTGTCACCATGTCAAAGCCGTCCAGACTCACCAGCATCAGGCTCGCTCCAAAGAGGAAGATGTAGGCCGCTATATAGACGTTGGTGGTGCGGATGGTCTCGTGGTTGACCAGCTTGCCGTCCATCCGGACGGGAGCCACCACCTGCGGGTGAAGGGCCTGTTTCAGCTCCTTGCCCAGCGTCTTACCCAGCAGCAGGAAACGGCTGACCTTGATGCCGCCGCCGGTGCTGCCCGCACAGGCACCCACGAACATCAGCAGCACCAGCACCTCTTTGGCCAGCGTGGGCCAGAGGTCGAAGTCACAGCTGGAAAAGCCGGTGGTCGTGATGATGGAGCCAACCTGAAAGGCCGCGTGGCGCAGTGCCTCGCCGAAGGTGCCGTAGAGGCTGCGGATGTTCACCGTGATGACGGCCACCGCCGCCAGAATGATGCCGAAATAGGCGCGGACCTCCTCGCTGGACGCTGCGCGGCGGAACCTCCGCAGCAGCAGGAGGAAATAGGCGTTGAAGTTGACGCCGAAGAGGATCATAAAGATGGTCACGACCCACTGGATGTAGGGCGAGAAGCTGGCAAAGCTGTCGTTCTTGAACCCGAAGCCGCCGGTGCCCGCCGTGCCGAAGGCCGTGAGCATCGAGTCAAATACATTCATGCCGCCTGCCAGCAGGAAGCAGAACTCCACTACCGTCAATGCAAAATAGATGCCGTACAGGATCTTCGCCGTGGACTGCACCTTCGGCACCAGCTTGTCCACCTGCGGGCCGGGGCTTTCCGCTTTCATCAGGTTGACGTGAGAGCCGCCGGTCAGGGGCAGCAGCGAGAGCAGAAAGACCAGAACGCCCATACCGCCGATCCAGTGGGTGAAGCTGCGCCAGAACAGGATGCCGTTGGGCAGGCCCTCCACGGCGGGCAGGATGCTGGCACCGGTGGTGGTAAAGCCCGACACCGTCTCAAAGAGGGCGTCCACCGGGTTCGGGATGCAGCCGGTGAGGACGAAGGGCACGGCGCCTACGATACTGATGGCGATCCAGCTCAGCGCCGTGGCCGCAAAGCCCTCCCGCATATAGAACACCTTGCTGCGGGGCTTGATGGTACGCAGCCCGAGGCCCAGCGCCGCACTGATGGCCGCCGTCAGCAGGAACACGCCCATGACAGCCCACTCGGCGTAGATGAGGCTCGTCACCGCCGGAAGCAGCAGCAAAACGCCCTCGATCATCAGGATATAGCCCAGCAGACGAAAGACGATCGCATAATTCATACGTTCTGTCCCCCGTTACCCTTCCACGATGTCCCGCAGGTCGTGCAGGCCGTGCTCCAGCGTGACGACGATGACATTGTCGCCCACCTGAATGCGGTCGCCGCCGCGGGGGATGAGGATGCGGTCGCCGCGGGTGATGCAGCAGAGCAGCAGGTTCTTTTTCAGATGCAGCTGGCTCAGCGGCACGCCGGTGGCCCGGCTCTCCTCGTGGACGGTGAACTCCAGCGCCTCCACGCGGTCGTCGAGGATGCGGTAGAGGGTCTTGATGTTATTGCCGGCCTCGTTCTGCAATGCACGGACGTACTGCACGATGTAATCGCAGGTCATGTATTTGGGGTAGACGATGCTGCCCAGATCCAGCCCGGCCAGAATATCGTCGAACTCGAGGCGGTTGATCTTCGTGACCAGCTTGCCCTTGGAGTGCTTCTTGGCAAACAGGGTCAGCAGCACGTTCTCCTCGTCGATGTTGGTCAGGGCCACGAAGGCCTCGGTGGATTCCAGTCCCTCTGAGAGCAAGAAGTCGCGGTTGGAGCCGTCCTCATTGAGGATCTGTGCCTCGGGCAGGGACTCGGCCAGCACATTGCAGCGGGCCGGGTCGCGCTCCACGATGCGGACGCGGATGTGGTTTTCCAGCAGCTCCTGACTCAGGTAGTAGGCGATGGCACCGCCGCCCACGATGAAGGCATTGCGCACCGGCCGCACCGGCATATGGATGCGCTGGAAGAACTCCTGGGCCTTCTCCTGCGTAGCGAGGAAGGTGACCTGATCGCCGTTCTTCAGTACGAAGTTGCCGTTGGGGATGATGACCCCGCCGTCACGCTCCACGGCGCAGACCAGAATGTCGCTCTTGAGCTGGGTGGGGATCTCATGGATGGCCACACCGTCCAGCCCCTGCTGCTCGGTCAGGGCGAACTTGATGAGCCGCACGCGCCCGTCCGCAAAGGTGTCGATCTTGCTTGCACCCGGAAAGCGCAGCAGATGCGAGATCTCCTTCGCCGCTGCCATCTCAGGGTTGATGATGGCCGAGATGCCGATCTGCTTTTTGATAAAGTCCAGCTCATGGCTGTAGGACGGGTTGCGCACACGGGCGATGGCGTGGCAGTGGCCCGCCTTTCTTGCGAACATACAGCACAGCAGGTTCAGCTCATCCGAGCCGGTGACTGCAATGAAGACATCCGCCTCCTCCACGCCCGCCTCAGACAGGGTGGTGATGGACGAGCCGTTGCCGAGAATGCTCATCACGTCGTAGGATTCGCCGATGTGCTCCACACGGGCCTTGTTCGTATCGACAACGGTCACATTATGACCCTCTTCACTGAGCTGCCGCGCCAGCGCTGTGCCGACTTTGCCGCCGCCCACCAAAACGATCTTCATAGAATAACCCTTTCTCTTCTCCTGCGCCGTTTGGGCGCTATTGAGTAGATTATAGCATATCTCGGGCCAAATATCTACAAAATCGGTCCTTCTGCCTGTTTTATCCACTGCAAAGCACCATTTCGGCGGAAAAAGCAGCCCCGAGGTGTGCGCACCCCGGGGCTGTCAGGCATTTTCAGGCTTTATTCGTACCGCTCCACGCCGTCCTTGGTGACGAGGGCGTAGACCAGCGGGGCCTCTTCGGGCTTTTCGGGGCCGTAGACGAGGCCGCTGCGGTACTCGGCGGCAGCAGCGTCGAATCGGTCGGCTGCGCCGTAGAAGGTAGCGAGGCTCTCGCCCTTATGGACATAGTCGCCACGCTTCTTGTGGAGGGTGATGCCGGCGGCGAAGTCCAGCGGGTCGCCCTTCTTCTGACGGCCTGCGCCCAGCAGCACGCTGGCAGAGCCGATCTTCTCGGCGTCGTTGGCGATGATGTAACCGTCCTCCTCGGCCAGCAGCTCATAGCTGGCGGCGGGCTTTTCGAAGAGGCTGTAGTCGTCCAGCACCCGGATGTCGCCACCCTGTGCCGCGAACATTTCCTTGCACTTTGCATAGGCGGATCCGTCCGCGAGGACGGCCTCGGCCATGGCGCGGCACTCGGCAGGGGTGCCCTTGTCGGCCAGAACCAGCATATTGGTGGCCAGCTGTAAGCACACCTCAGTCAGGTCGGCGGGGCCATGCCCCTTGAGCACATCCATGCTCTCCATGACCTCGAGGCTGTTGCCGATGTTGCGGCCCAGCGGGGTGTCCATGTCGGTGATCATGGCAGCGACGCGGCGGCCGTGATGGGTGCCGATGGAGACCATCAGCTTGGCCAGCTCGATGCTCTGCTCCACGGTCTTCATGAACGCGCCGGTGCCGGTGGTGACATCCAGCAGGATGGCGTCCGAGCCGGAGGCCAGCTTCTTGGACATGATGCTGGACGCGATGAGGGGGATGCAGCTGACGGTGGCGGTGACGTCCCGGAGGGCGTACATCTTCTTATCCGCCACGGCGATGCCTTCGCTCTGGCCGATGACCGACAGGCCGATCTTGTTCACCTGCGCGAAGAACTCCTCCTGCGAGAGGGCGGTCTTGGTACCGGGGACGCTCTCCATCTTGTCGATGGTGCCGCCGGTGTGGCCGAGGCCGCGGCCGCTCATCTTGGCGATCTTGACGCCGCAGGCCGCGACGATGGGTGCGATGACCAGCGTGGTCTTGTCGCCCACGCCGCCGGTGGAGTGCTTGTCCACCTTGATGCCCGGAATGGGCGAAAGATCGACCATGACGCCGCTGTGGGCCATCACGTCGGTCAACTCGGCAGTCTCCTCGTCGGTCATGCCCCGCAGATAGACGGCCATCATCCATGCCGCCATCTGGTAATCGGCCACCTCGCCGCTGACGAAGCCGTTGACGATGGCTTCCAGTTCTTCGCGGCTGTGGGTGCCGCCGTCCCGCTTTTTTGCGATCAGATCGTAAATGCGCATAAGTTCACGCTCCTAAATCGTATTCTCCGCCAACGCTCTTCCGTCGGCAATAAGTATGACATTGTACTTCAAGTATAGCAAATTCTTCCGCAAAAGCAAGCATCGTTTTGTGGAATCTGTTGAAAAAAGAACAAAAAAGGCGCAGCCGCCCGGAAAGCAGCTGCGCCCCGAAAAAACGCCCTCGGATCAGCGGGAACCTTTATCGTAGGGGATGCCCTCGGCCTTGGGGGCCATGCTGTTCTTGGAGGTGAAGGCCAGAATGACCATCGATGCCACGAAGGGCATCATGTTGTAGATGTTGCTGGACCAGTGGAGCTGTGCGAGGAAGGTGGAGTCAGCGATGTTGGCCAGACTCTTGAAAACAGCGAAGAACATGGCCGCGCCGCAGATGTTGAAGGGCTTCCACTGACCGAAGATCATAACGGCCATCGCAAGGAAGCCTGCGCCGGCTACGCCGACCTCGAAGTTCCACGTCTGGACGGGCGGCACGATGTAAGCCAGACCGCCGATGGCACCCAGTGCGCCCGAGATGACGACACCGGCATAGCGCATCTTGTAGACATTGATGCCCACGGAGTCCGCTGCCTGAGGATGCTCGCCGCAGGCGCGCAGACGCAGGCCGAAGCGGGTCTTGTACAGCACGACATAGCTGACGATGAGCAGGACGATGCCCAGCGGGACAAAGATGCTCAGCTCCAAGCCGCCGAGGCTGAACAGGAAGGGCTTGTTGGAGTAGTTCAGCTTGGCACTGCCGCTCGTGCTGAAATACTTGGCGATGACCACGGCGATGGCCGTCGCCAGCAGGTTCAAGGCTGTGCCTCCGATGGTCTGGTCCGCCTTCAGGTTGATGGAGGCAAAGGCCAGCAGCAGGCTGTAGACCATACCGGCGAGAGCCGCCACCAGCACGGCGATGAGGACCGTAGCAAACGCAGGCAGGCTTGCAGGCAGCATAGTGAGGGTGAGGACACCCGCCACGCCGCCGATGACCATGATGCCTTCCAGTGCGATGTTGATGATGCCGGAGTGCTCGCTGAACATACCGCCCAGAGCGACCAGCATCAGCACGATGCCATACAGCAGGGTATACTTGATGAGAAGCAGCATATCACTTGCCCTCCTTCTTGGTTTTGGTCTCAGCAGGGGCAGGCTCTGCATTCACGTTGGTCTTGTCCGCATTCCGGAACAGCAGGGCGTGGATCTTGCCCCGGAACAGCATGGAGAATGCGCACAGGTAGATGATGATGCCGCTGATGAGGTCGGAGATCTCCGTGGGATAGTACTTGGTGGACAGGAACGAGCCGCCGACCGAGATGTGGGAGATGAAGATCGCAGAGAAGATGGTTCCGATGGGGTTGGAGCTTGCCAGCAGGGCCACGGAAATGCCGTTGAATCCCATGGTGGGCAGGCTGGTGGAGTTCAGCGGGTTCCACTGGGACACATTGGACAGGTAGTAGAGGCCTGCGCCGAAACCGGCCAGTGCGCCTGCAATGGCCATCGAGAGGATGATGTTCTTCTTCTCGTTGATGCCGGCATAGCGGGCTGCGCTCTTGTTCAGGCCGACGGCCTTCAGCTCATAGCCGAAGGTGGTCTTGTTCAGGATGACCCAGATGAGGACGGCCACCGCAGCTGCGAGGAAGATGGCGATGGTGGTGCTGTTGGTCTGGAACATCTTGTTCAGGCCAAAGTCCGGAATGAGGGACTTGGACAGCTCGGCGCTCTTTCCGAGGTTCAGAGTGCGGGTGTTGCGCACATCGTACATGGGACCGGTGCCGTTCTGATAGATGAGCTCGTTGACCAGATAGAGGCCGATCCAGTTGAACATGATGGAGGTGATGACCTCATTGATGTTGAAGTAGGCCTTGAAGAAGCCGGGGATCGCGCCCCAGATGCCGCCGAGGATGGTTGCTGCGATGAGGCAGACGAACCATGGCATCTTGAGCATGATGGCGCAGTAGAGGGCACCGTAAGCGCCCAGCGTGTACTGACCGGCTGCACCGATGTTGAACAGGCCGGTCTTGAACGCGAAGGCCACGGACAGGCCGGTCATGATGAGGGGAGCTGCGTTGGCCAGCTCCTTGCCGACGCCGTAGGGCGCATCATGGAAGCCGCCCTTGACGATGCGGACAAAGCCGTCACCCCATGCGTGGGCCGGATTGATGGCCAGCAGCACGAGGAAGCCCACAGCCATGCCGATGACGATGCACAGCAGCGCGGCCAGCACACTGGTGATGGAGCTGTTGAGGTTGCTGTGGGAAAGTTTTTTCTTGTTCATTTAGTTGTTCTCCTTTCCCTGCTTGCGTGCGCCGGCCATGTAGAGGCCCAGCTCCTGCACAGTGGTGGTCTTGGGGTCGAACTCGCCGACGATCTCGCCCTCGTACATAACGAGGATGCGGTCGGACAGGTTCATGACCTCATCCAGCTCGAGGCTGACCAGCAGGACCGCCTTGCCCTTGTCGCGCTCGGCGACGATCTGTCTGTGGATGTATTCGATGGCACCGACATCAAGGCCGCGGGTAGGCTGAACAGCCACCAGCAGCTTGGGGTCTCTGTCGATCTCGCGGGCGATGATGGCCTTCTGCTGGTTGCCGCCGGACATACTGCGCACGATGGTGGCGCTGCCCTGACCGCTGCGGACGTCATACTGGGCGATGAGCTTATCGGAATACTCGCGGACCTTCTCGGACCGGATGAAGCCGCCTTTCTGGAACTCGGGCTGCCAGTAGCGCTGGAGCACCATGTTGTTCTCGAGGCTGTAGTCCAGCACCAGACCGTGCTTGTGGCGGTCTTCGGGGATGTGGCTCATGCCGTCCTTGGAGCGCTGGCGGATGCTGGCGTGGGTGATGTCCTTGCCGTCCAGCGTGATCTTGCCGCCCGACAGCTTCTCGAGCCCGGTGAGACCGTAGACGAACTCGGTCTGGCCGTTGCCCTCGATGCCCGCCAGACAGACGATCTCGCCGCCGTGGACCTGAAAAGTGACGTCCTTGACGGAGTCCTTCTTTCGCTGGTCGTTGTGGATGGTGACGCCCTCCACGTCCAGCACGACCTCGCCCGGGTGGGCGGGCTTTTTATCGACCTGAAGCTGGACATCGCGGCCGACCATCATGCGGGAAAGCTCCTCCTTGGTGGTGTTCTTGATGTCCACGGTGCCCATGTACTTGCCCTTGCGCAGGACGGTGCAGCGGTCGGCGACCGCCATGATCTCGTTGAGCTTGTGGGTGATGAAAAGGATGGACTTGCCCTCCTTCTTGAACCCGCGCATGATCTCCATCAGCTCGTCGATCTCCTGCGGGGTCAGCACAGCGGTAGGCTCGTCGAAGATCAGGATCTCGTTGTCGCGGTAGAGCATCTTCAGGATCTCCACGCGCTGCTGCATACCCACCGAGATGTCGCTGATGAGGGCATCGGGGTCAACACGCAGGCCGTACTTCTCGCTCAGGGCCATGACCTTCTTGCGGGCCTCGGCCTTCTGCAAAAAGCCCATCCTGTTCGGCTCCACACCCAGAATGATGTTGTCCAGCACGCTGAAGCACTCCACCAGCTTGAAGTGCTGGTGGACCATACCGATGCCCAGTGCGTTCGCATCGTTGGGGTTGCGGATGGCGACCTCCTTGCCGTTCTTGAGGATCTTACCCTCCTCCGGCTGATACAGGCCGAACAGCACGCTCATCAGCGTGCTCTTGCCTGCACCGTTCTCGCCCAGCAGGGCATGGACCTCGCCCTTTCGCAGCTGCAGGGTAATGTCGTCGTTGGCCTTGATGCCCGGGAACTCCTTGGTGATATGGAGCATCTCGATCACAAAATCCTCTGCCAATCTGCTCACTCTCCTTTCGTGTCCAAGCGACACTTATACTATTCTAGTGACCATTATACCGTATTTTTGTCGTTTTGCACACTTCTTTTTGAAAATTTAGTGTTTTGCCATATCATAAGTATTACTTTTGTGCATTTTGCCAAACAGTCCTCTCCCGCTGCCCGAAAGAACGCAAAAAGGCGGGACGCCCTTTGCAGAGCGTCCCGCCCGGGAAAGCCTTGATTACTGGATGTAGTTGACGGTGGTGAACTCGCTGACGGTGGGCTTGGTGCTGTCGTCAGAGTTGTTGTCCACAACGATCTCGCCGCTCTTGATCTTGCTCTTCAGAGCCTCGTACTCGTCGGTGGTGAAGGTCTCGAAGTTCCAGCTGTCAGCATCGGTGGGCAGGCCGATGTAGTCGCCGTCCTCCAGACCGAAGTTGCCGTTGGAAGCAGCGATGTCGCTCCAATCGCCTGCCTCAATGTCGGACAGAGCGGTGTTGACAGCCTCGGTCAGGCCCTTCATTGCAGAGGTGATGAAGGGGTTGTAAGCGAAGGAGCCGTCAGCCACGCCGTTGACACCGATGTAGTTCTGGTCAACGTCAACGCCGATGACATAGCCGTTGCTCTTCAGAGCAGCCTCAACAGCGGAGGTGTAGATGCCGCCGCCGCAGGCGAAGACGACCTGAGTGCCGTTGGAGTACCAGCCCTCCATACGGGAGGTGATGTTTGCATCGCCGTAGAACTGGCCGCCGTAGAAGTAGTTGATGTCGATGTTGGTGCCCAGCTCCTGAGCAGCAGCATCAGCGCCCTGAACATAGCCGTAGCCGTAACGGATAACAGCGGGAACAGCCATGCCGCCGAGGAAGCCCAGCTTGGTCTTGCCGTCCTTGACGATGGCATAGCCTGCCAGATAGCCTGCCTGCTCCTCCTTGAAGGTGATGCAGTAGCAGTTTGCGGGGATGGCATCGGTGCCGATGTCGCCCTGCGTGACGTCGACGGCGATGAACTTGACATCGGGGTACTGGTCAGCAGCCCATGCCAGAGAAGCGCCGTACAGGTAGCCGACGCAGACGATGACGTCAGCGCCGTCGTTGACAGCCTGACGGATCATGGTCTCGCGGTCCTCATCGGAAGCGTCAGCCTCGGGGATGTAGTACTGGCAGTCATCGCCCATGTAGCCGGAAACAGCAGTCCAGCAAGCCTGATTGAAGCTCTCATCGTCGATGGTGCCGGTGTCGCAGGTCAGAGCGACCTTCACGATCTTCTCGCCGCCCTCAGCGGTGGAAGCGGCAGTGCTGGTGGAAGCAGCTGCGGAGGAAGCGGTGGAAGAGGAAGAACCGCCGCAGGCAGTCAGAGCAGCGGCAGCAGCAGCGGCGCCAGCCACTGCCAGAAAGTTACGACGAGAAATCATCATAATGAAAACTCTCCTTTTATTTTAATATAATCGCGTCTTATTGACGAAATGTGCGCACCTGCACATTTACTGGCTCAAGTATAGCGGGAAGAAGTGACAGATGCAAGTCTTTTCCGATTACAAAACATTTACAAATATTTCATCAAAATTGTATAAAAATCACACTTATCCCGGAAAATCCGCTCCGTCCGGTCTTTTTCGCGCAGCTGCGTTCAGTCTTTCACGGCCTTGTTGCCCGCCACATTGGAGGGGCCGAAACCGAAGGGCAGCAGCTCGTCCATGCTGCGTTCGATGAAGTCCTCCGGGCTTCTTGCCATGATGACATTCAGCTCCGGGCCGCCGAACTCGAACAGCGCCTGACGGCAGACGCCGCAGGGCGAGGTGATCTGCTTGTTGACCTCGCCCCGGCGGGAGCCTACCACCGCGATGTCGGTGAACTTGGTCACCCCCTCTGCCACAGCCTTGAACAGTGCCGTTCGCTCGGCGCAGCTGGTGGGGGTGAAGGCAGCGTTCTCCACATTGCAGCCGGTGAAGATGCGGCCATCCTCGGCCCGCAGGGCTGCGCCCACCATAAAGCCGCTGTAGGGCGCATAGGCCTTTTCCCGGGCCGCAAGAGCCATCCGGATCAGCTCCTGCTTTTCTTCCAGAGTCAGTTTTGTCATGGTCGGTTCTCCTTTTTGTAATTTGTAGATATAGCGTTCTTCGTCCTGCGGGACGAAGCCAATAGATTCAAACATTTTCTGCGACTGGGTATTGAAGGAATAGATGTGCGCGAAGCACTCTGCCAAGCCCCTTTCCCGAGCCATCTCCAGCATTTTTTCGATGACCTTCCGCCCGATGTGTTTATTCTGGTACTCCTTGCAGATGACGATGGCCAGCTCGCCTGTCGTCCGCAGGCTGACATCACCACAAAGCACACCCCGATACTCGATATAAAACAGTTCTCCGTGTGTGTCCAGATAATGATACATCCGCTTCAGCAGCGGCAAATCATAAACGGAGTCCCTGTTATCTACCTGTTTGCAGAGCTGTGCATCCTGATACCACGCAAGTGCTGTATCGTAGGCCGGATAATACGGAACAAGCCGGATGTTCCCCTCCACAGAAATCGGACTGCGCACCATGTTCACCGTTTCTCTGTTCATCGGCCTCATTCCCTTCTGTGTCGTACATTCTTCTGTGTCGTGTATTTAAGTATAAATCATTCTTTTCAGAAGTGCAAGCAAAGCCTCCGTCAAAAAAGAGGGCCGCTGCAAAACACAGCGGCCCTCTCTGGTTCAAAAGTGCTTAATACTCCGCCCCCAGCGCGACCTTCATCATATCGGTGAAGCTCTTCTGGCGCTGCTCTGCGGTGGTGATCTCCGGGGAGACGAAGCTGTCCGAGATGGTCAGCAGGCAGGCGGCATTCTTGCCCAGCACCTCAGCGTTGGCGAAGAGTGCAAAACTCTCCATCTCCACGCAGAGGCAGCCGCGCTCGTCCCGCAGCAGCTCCCAGTAAGCGGGCTTTGCGTCGGAGGGCTGACGATAGAAGACATCGGAGGAGTGGATGTTGCCCTCGATGAGCTTGATGCCCTGCTTCTTGGCGGAGGCACGCAGCTTGTCGTTCAGCCCCTCGCTGGGGAAGGTAATGTCGTGGTCGTTGCCGCTCTGGACGCGGGCATAGTTGGACTCGCTGACCGCACCGGTGGCCAGCACGGTATCGAACAGCTTGGCGCTGTCAGTGTAGCTGCCGGCGGAGCCGATGCGGATGATGTTGTCCACATCGTAGAACTTGAACAGCTCATAGGAGTAGATGCCGATGGAAGGCATTCCCATGCCGCTGCCCATCACACTGATGGGACGGCCCTCGTAGGTACCGGTGAAGCCCAGCATCCCGCGCACGCCCGTCACCTGACGGACATCCTTCAGGAAGGTGTCTGCAATGAATTTTGCGCGCAGGGGGTCGCCCGGCATCAGGACAGTCTTTGCGAAATCGCCCTTTTCGGCGCCGATGTGAGGAGTAGCCATAATGAATTTCTCCTTTTTATAGAATTATTTTCTCCCCGGGAACACGTTCTGCGGGGGAATGTACGAACCATTGAGACGGATCTCAAAGTGGCAGTGGTTGCCGGTGGAACGGCCCGTGCTGCCCACATAGCCGATGAGCTGGCCCTGCTTGACGGTCTGGCCTGCGCTGACGGTCAGGGACAGGCAGTGTGCATACACGCTGCTGTAGCCGCCGCCGTGGTTGATGATGACCGAGTAGCCATAGCCCGTGCCCGCACCGGCCTTGTTGTAACCCGCCTTGGTGATGGTGCCGCCTGCGGAGGCGTAGATGGGCGTACCCGCCGGGGCACAGATATCCACGCCCCGGTGGCGTCCGCCATACCAGCGCGAGCAGTAGCGGTAATTCGGCACAGGCCAGATGAACTGGCCGCTTCCGGTGATGAATTTGGTGCTGGACTTCACCTTCTTCGTGCCCTGCACCACCTTTTTATTCACCGGCTCCTTGATGACCTCGGTGGAGAGGATGGTCTGCTCCACAAGGACATTGTTTGTATCGTAGACGTTCTGGAAGGTCACGCGGCGCAGGCCGTTCTGGCCTTCCTGCAGCACCTTGGTGGTGCCCTTCGTATATTCGTTGGATTTGGTCGTTTCGATGGCGAAGGCGACCTCCTCCTCCCGGGTCTCGATGCGGGTGATCCGCACCTCGAGGGCCGCTTCTTCCTTGGTGACGATCAGCTCATCGCCCTCACGGATGTTGGATTTTTCGTTCAGCGGCTCGCCCTTGAAGTTCGTATTGAGCGCACACAGCTCCCGGAAGGTCAGGTCATTCTTATGGGCAATGTCCCAGAGCGTGTCACCGGTCTTGACCGTGTACACCTTCTGGGCCTGCTTGACGCCGGAAAGCTCCTTCTCGACGTCCGCATAATCCTGTAGGCTGTCCTTGAAGTAAAGGCCGTCCTCCAGTGTGACCTGCTTGTTGAATCCCACGCTCACGTTGGGGTCATCGGGGACCTCGTAGGGTTCCAGACGGCTGGTGAAGTACGCGCGCAGCGCGTCGCCGTCGCTGCATACCGCTGTCAGCTCACCGTCCAGATACAGGGCCGTGCCCTCACCGATCTGGTCGCCTGCGCTCTGGATGATGGCGTCGGCCATCTCGTTCTCATCCAGCATATGATGGGCGACGGCAATGGTATAGCTCGGCTCGATGGTCAGCTCCGTCTTATCGGAGCCTGCGTAGCTGATACGCTCCATCACGTCCTCGCGGGCTGTGTCGAAGACATCCTCGTTGGCCACATAGCCCACGGTCTCGCCGTTGACCTGCACAGCCAGCGCGTAGGGCTGGTTGATGACATATTCAAACACCATGCTGCCCAGCGCCAGCGCACAGACCGGCAGGATGTACATCGCCATCCGGGGCAGCAGCCGGAGGTTACGGCGGACGCCGCTGGCGAGATAGTGGGTGCTGGCCTTCAGTGCCGCGCTAAGGCCTTTTTCCCGGTGGATGTGGTGGGCGTGGATGAGAAGGGCCACTATGCCCTTCACGAGCAGCACAAAGGGGCCGAACAGATCCTTGACGACCTGTGCCGCACCCGGGAAAGCCGTCTCGGTCAGGTCTTTTGCAAAGCGGCAGATGCCCCGGGCGCCCAAGAGGGCCAAGTGCTTGACGCCTCGCCCGGCACGCACTGCAGCATACTCTGCACCAAAGCCCAGTGCATAGAGCACTGCGCCGATGCGTGCCGCCAGCGGCGAAGCTCCCAGCTTCTTGGCTGCGCTGTCCAGCCGATGGCGGCGAAGGCGGAAGCGCCGGTGGCGTCGCAGCAGACGGACGCACTGGAACTGCGCCCACCGTGAGCGCAGCCTTGCGCGGAAGCTGCTGTGCTGCGGCGCGGCGGTCGGCACGTCCTGCCGCGTTTCAGTTGTTTTATCTTCCAGCAAAAAGGATGCTCCTTCCTGTATCTTCAGGAGATTCTGATTTATCTCTCATATCGATATGCTGCCGCATAAGTGCAGCTTTTTTTACAAGAATGCTCTATTTATTATACACCCTGCCCGCGCCGAAACAAGCATTGACACAAAATTTGGGCCAAGCTTTCACCTACTTTTCACGAAATTCACAAATTCAGCGAAAGAATTGCGCCATATCGGCAGGCAGCGGGCTTTCCACCGTCACCGTGCGCAGGGTCGTCTCGTCCACCGGCGCTTCGATGCAGATGCCGTCCTCCAGCGTCTCACAGCGCGGCACTCGGAACGTCTGGCGGGCGCAGTGGAGGGCCTGCCGTCCGATGCGTGCCCTGCTCCCGCCGTAGAGGTCATCCCCGGCCAGCGGGTGGCCGATGGAAGCAAAATGCACCCGGATCTGATGGGTGCGGCCCGTCACCGGCACGCAGGCCGCGAGGCTGAGGCCGTTTTCTGCCTTTAAAATGGTGTACTCCGTCCGGCTGGGCTTGCCGTCGGGCGTGACGCAGCGACCGATGATGCTCCCGCCCTGCCGCCCGATGGGCGCGTCGATGACACCCGGGCCGAGGGGAAGCTCCCCCTCCACGACGGCGTAGTAGAGCTTTTCCACCCGTCCGGCCAGCAGCGGGGCGGCGTAGCCGTTCTGCGCCGCCAGCACGAGGCCGCTGGTATCCTTGTCGATCCGGTTCACCGGGCGGAAGACTGGGCTGTTCCCCCGCTGAGCCGCCCATGCCGCATAGCCGTTCGCCAGCGTGCCCAGCGGGTAGTTCAGGGTGGGATGTACGGCGAGGCGGGGCGGTTTTTCCAGCACGAGGGCAAAGGCGTCCTCATAGACGACGTTCACCGGGATGCCGCTCTGCGGCGCGACGCCCTCCCCCTCCGGCGGCAGCTCGAAGGAGACGACCTGCCCGGCCTCGACCCGGCGGTTGGCCAGAATGGGCACGCCGTCGGCAAAAAAGCCGCTGCCCCGGAACTTCACGGCCCGGGAAAGGTCGGCAGAGACACTGCACCGGCGCAGAAAGCTGCGCAGCAGCGCCCCATCCGCCTCGGGCGGGACCTTGAAATAGAGCTTCATCTTCCCACCTCCAGCGCGGGCAATATATAGGATAAGTATATCAAAATTCTCTTTCTCTTGCAAATCTTGTTTTTTTATGGTATGATTGGGAGCGGAAAACGAGTGGAACATACGGCGGCGGGGCGGCTTTGACCGCTCTGAGGAAAGTCCGGGCCTCACAGAGCACGGTAACTGCTAACGGCAGCCGAGGGTGACCTCAGGGAAAGTGCAACAGAAAGGAAACCGCCGCAGCAATGCGGTAAGGATGAAAGGGCGAGGTAAGAGCTCACCAGCGCATGGGTGACTATGCGGCTTTGTAAACCCTACCGGAAGCAACGCCTATATGGGACGTACAGCGCTGCTCGCGTGTCCCGAAGGCGGCACGAACCTGTCAGCAATGGCAGGTCTAGACAGATCGTCGTTTAATACAGAACCCGGCTTACGGTCTATCTCGTTTTCCATCTTTTGAGCTTTGAACGCGCTGTCTGCGGTGTGCAGGCGGCGTTTTTTTCTTTCTTTTCCCATACTGTCACTTTTCGTTTGAGCCGTTTTGTGGTATACTGAGCAAAACCCCGCCGAGCATCGCTCTGCCGGGGCACAATGAAACAGACAGGATGTGAAATCCTCCGATGAATGATGGTTTTTTGAAAGCAGCTGCCCTCTCGCCCTCTCTGCGGGTGGCCGACTGCGCTTATAACACTTCCCAGATCTTATCCCAGCTGAAGGATGCCGCCGCCCGGGGCGTCAGGCTGGCAGTTTTTCCCGAATTCTGCCTCACCGGCTACACCTGCGGCGACCTGTTCTTACAGCGCACGTTGCAGCAGGGCGCACTGGATGGCTTGCAGACCCTGCTGGACGCCAGCCGGGAGCTGGACGTCGTGGCCCTCGTGGGCCTGCCGCTGCTGGTGCGGGGCAAGCTGTACAACTGCGCCGCCGTCCTCTGCGGCGGGCGTCTTCTGGGCCTCGTGCCCAAGACCTACCTCCCCAACTACGGTGAGTTCTACGAAAAGCGCCAGTTCACCCCGGGCAGCACCGAGGTGGAGACCGTGACAGTCTGCGGGCAGGAGGTTCCCTTCGGCACCTCGCTGCTCTTCCGCTGTCGCCAGATGCCCAGCTTCGTGCTGGGTGTGGAGATCTGCGAAGACCTCTGGAGCGCTCTGCCTCCCTCCACCTTCCATGCGCTGGCCGGTGCTACGGTCATCGCCAACCTGTCGGCCAGCGACGAGACCGTCGGCAAGGCCGAGTACCGCCGGACGCTGGTGTCGAACCAGTCCGCCCGTCTCCTCTGCGGCTACCTGTACGCCTCGGCGGGCCACGGCGAGAGCACGCAGGACATGGTCTTTGCCGGCCACGACCTCATCGCCGAAAATGGCACGCTCCTTGCCGAGACTTCGCCGTTTGAGGGCGGCTGGGCCGAGACCGAGCTGGACTGCCAGCGGATGGAGTCGGAGCGGGCGCGCAACACCAGCTTCGAACCCAGCGCCGAGGGCTATCTGACCGTCGATTTTGACCTCACCCTCACCGAAACGCCCCTCTCCCGCTGGGTAGACCCCACCCCCTTCGTCCCCCACGACGAGCGCCGCCGGGCCGAGCGCTGCGAGCTGATTCTGAAGATGCAGGCCGACGGCCTCGCCAAGCGTCTTGAGCACGCCCACGCCAAAACAGCCGTCATCGGCATCTCAGGCGGTCTGGACAGCTGCCTTGCGCTGCTGGTAGCCGTCCGCGCCATGAAGCAGCTGGGCCGTCCCACCAGCGACGTGCTGGCTGTCACCATGCCCTGCTTCGGCACCACCCGCCGCACCCGCAGCAATGCGGAAATCTTGTGCGACGAGCTGGCCGTCAGCTTTACCGAGATCGACATCGCCAACACCGTCCACAGCCACTTCAAGGACATCGGGCAGGACGAGCAGGTGCTGGACGTCACCTTCGAGAACGGACAGGCCCGCGTGCGCACCCTCGAGCTGATGGACACGGCCAACCGCACCGGAGGCCTCGTCGTCGGCACTGGCGACCTCTCCGAGCTGGCGCTGGGCTGGGCCACCTACAACGGCGACCACATGAGCATGTATGGCGTCAACGCCGGTGTTCCCAAGACGCTGGTGCGCCACCTCGTCCGGTACGAGGCCGACATCGCCGCCTCCGCCGAGCTGCGCCGGGTGCTGCTGGACATCCTCGACACCCCCGTCTCCCCCGAGCTTCTGCCCGCCAAGGACGGCGAGATCGCCCAGAAGACGGAAGACCTCGTCGGCCCCTACGAGCTGCACGACTTCTATCTCTACTACGTCCTCCGCTTCGGCTTCAGCCCGGCGAAGATCTTCCGGCTGGCCAAGGCGGCCTTCGCAGGCCGGGCCGAGTACCCGGACGAGGTGCTCTACCGTTGGCTGCGCAACTTCTACTGGCGGTTCTTTGCCCAGCAGTTCAAGCGCAGCTGCCTGCCCGACGGCCCCAAGGTGGGCAGCGTCACCCTCTCGCCCCGCGGCGATTGGCGGATGCCCAGCGACGCCGCCGCCGCCCTCTGGCTGGCCGAGCTGGAGCAGATCCCCCTCAAAGGATGATCTTCTATGAAACGACACAAAAAACTGCTGCTAAATCTGGTCTTTGCCGCCGTCATTCTGGCGGCCGCCGCCGCGCTGCTGCTGGTGCGCAGGGCCGGCCAGACCGGTGCCCCCCTCTGTGCCGAGCTGATCTATGGCGACGCCAACACCAAGCTGATCTTTCCCCTCGAAACGGACGCCGACTATGATGTGGACACCGGCTATCTCACCGTCCATATCCGCATTCAGAACGGCGCAGCCCGCTTTGTGGACTCGCCCTGCCCGGACCATGTCTGCGAGTCCTTCGGCTGGCTGAGCGAAGAAGACCAGACGGCCACCTGTCTGCCCGCGCGGGCGGTGCTGACCATCCTCCCCACCACCTGATGGCATACGCATCCAAAGGAGTGAACGCCTATGTTTGACGAAAACGAGCATACCCATCCCCAGAACAACGACGAAGGCCCCCGGCATATCCATCGGGGCATCAAGCGCAGCGAGCCGGACGAGGTCGAGGTGGACAGCGCCGACTTCTTCTCCCCGGAGCCGCCCCGGCCCTCCCGGCCCGCATCTGCGCCGCAGCCGGAGGCCGGGCTTCCGCCTGAACCGCCGAAGTCTCCCGTCCCGCCCCATAAACAGTGGAAGCCGCTGCACCCCAGTGAGGCCGCTCCTTCTGCCGATAAGCTCCCGAAAGGAGGAATGGTCTTGCTGGGATTGCAGGCCGTCCTGAGCCTTGCCGCGCTGGTGCAGCTCTGGCGCACCCAGATGCTGCCGGTGCTCTATCTCGTCATCATCACGGCGCTGCTGGTGCTGCTCTGGCTGCTGGTGCGCAAGTGCCTTGCCTCCCGCACCGGTGCGGTCGTAGCACGGGTGCTGTCCGTCATGCTCTGCGCCGCGCTGGCTGTGGGCTGCGTCTGGGCACAGCAGGGCCTCACGACCCTGAACAATGTCACCTCCGGCCTGCTCACCGGCGCAGAGGCCAACAAGATCACCAAAGAGCCTTTCGTGGTCTACCTCAGCGGCGTAGACAACCGCGGTGAACTGACCGAAAATGCCCGCAGCGACGTGAACATCCTCGCGGTCGTCAACCCCGTCACCAAGCAGGCCGCCCTCATCAACACCCCCCGCGACTACTACGTTGACCTCGCGGGCACGGAAAGCAAGGACAAGCTGACCCACGCCGGACTCTACGGCGTCGAGACCAGCATGGCGACGCTGGGCAACCTCTACGGTGTGGACGTGGACCACTACATCCGCATCAACTTTGCGGGCTTTATCAGCATCATCGACGCCATCGGCGGCGTAGACGTCTACTCCGATCAGGCCTTCACCTCCGTCGGCAGCCCCGGCTACTATGACCCCACCACCTTCGCCGAGGGCTGGAACCATCTGGATGGCAAGTCTGCTCTGGCTTTCGCCCGGGAGCGCCACGCCTTCAAGACCGGCGACATCCAGCGCGGCATCAACCAGATGAAGGTCATCGACGCAATGGCCAACAAACTCAAGTCCCCCACCCTGCTGATGAGCTTCTCCAAGCTGATGGACGCCGCTGCCGACTGCTTCGTAACCAGCTTCTCGCAGGAGCAGATCTCCGCGCTGGTGCGGATGCAGCTGGGCGACCTCGCCAGCTGGGACATCCAGAGCTACACCGTCACCGGCTCGGGCGCAAAAAGCTCCAAGTGCTACTCCGCCAAGGGCCAGAGCCTCTACGTCATGAAGCCGGATGAGAACTCGGTCAATGAGGCCAAAGCCCTCATCGCTGCGGTGCTGGGCGGCGAAGACAAGCTCACCAGCACCAGCCAGACCCCCGAAAAGACCGAGGTCTACACCCCCACGGCCGATCCCAACGCCGCTGCGTCCGTCCCGGAGGAGTCTCCCGACAGCGTGATCGTGGAAGAGCCTGCCCCGAGCGACGTCCCCGCGGAGAGCGAGGCCGCTGACGGCCAGCCCGCCGAGGGCAGCACCTCCGGCGAGCCAAACGCTTCTACCGAAGTCCCCGCAGAGGGCAGCGAAGAGGTCCCGGCAGACTCCACCGAGTCGCCGTCCTTCAGTATGCCGACACAGGAGCAGGTCGAGCAGGCAGCTTCGTCCCTGCATCAGGCCGCTTCCACCGTGCTGGACGCCCTCTTCGGCTCCGGCACGGGCGGCGACTCCTCCAGCGCTTCGACCCCCGCCGCATGAGCAAAAGAATAAAAATGGCCCGCTGCATCGCAGCGGGCCATTTTTATTCAGATTTAAGCCAGAATGTCGCCCAGCACGCTCTTGCCATCCAGCGTGGAGGCATCCACGCCCAGATAGTCGCAGATGGTCTGTGCGATGGTGCCGAAGCAGAGCTTGGTGCCGAGGTCAACGCCCGGCTTGATGCCCTTGCCGCAGATGAGGTAAGGCACATACTCGCGGGTGTGGTCAGTGGTCTTGGTGTAGGAGGGGTCGCAGCCGTGGTCGGCCGTGACCATCAGGATGTCGCCCTCCCGCATCCCGGGGATGAAGTCGGCAAGGAACTTGTCGAATTCGGTGGCAGCAGCAGCGTAGCCTGCCACATCGCGGCGGTGGCCGTAGAGCATGTCGAAATCGACGAGGTTCACGAAGGCCAGACCCTCGAAGTCGCGGGTCTGCAATGCCTTGGTGAAGGCGATGCCGTTAGTGTTGCCGGTGGTCTTGATCTTCTCCGTCACGCCCTCGCCGTCAAAAATATCAAAAATCTTACCAACAGCGATGACGTCCCTGCCCGCGTCCTTCAGCAGGTCCAGCATGGTCTTGCGAGGCGGCTTGAGGCTCAGGTCGTGGCGGTTGGTGGTGCGGTAGAAGGTATCGGCAGTATGGCCGAGGAAGGGGCGTGCGATGACGCGGCCCACGCCGTACTCGCCCTTCAGCATCTCGCGGGCAATTTCGCAATAGCGGTACAGCTCATGCACCGGCACAAGCTCTTCGTTTGCGGCAACTTGGAACACGCTGTCGGCGCTGGTGTAGACGATGAGGGCATCCTCTCTCATGGCCTGCTCGCCGTAGTCCTTCAGCACCTGTGTGCCGGAGTAGGGCTTGTTGCAGAGCACCTTATGGCCGGTCTTTTCCTCAAACTCGTGGATGAGGCTGTCGGGGAAGCCGTCCGGGAAGGTGGGCAGGGGTTTCGGGCTGACGACGCCCGCAATTTCCCAGTGGCCGATGGTGGTATCCTTGCCCATGCTCTGCTCCTGCAGGCGGGCGAAGGAGCCGGTGGGGGCGGCGTCCTTTTCACCGGCGGTCACGCCGTCGATGTTGAACAGACCGAGCTTTTTCAGATTGGGGCAGTTGAAGTTGGGGTGCTTGGCGATGGCGCCGAGGGTGTTGGTGCCCTCATCGCCAAAGGCGGCGGCGTCCGGCTCTGCACCGATGCCGAAGCTGTCCAGAACGATCAGAAAAACGCGCTTTTCCATTTACGCTTTCACTCCGTTTCTATAGTTTCGCGCCCGCTTCTGCCCGGAAAAGGGCAGAAGTGAGACTTTTCCTTATCCTTATTATAGGCGATGGGGCTGTTTTTCGCAATATCGCCCCGGCATCTGTCACGAAAATTTAAGGTTTTCTTTGCCGAATTTTTTCTTGCTCTCTTGTACACAAGCGGTTATAATATAGATTGGTAAGGTTTGAAATACTACCTGACCGGGCCGATGTCCGGCCAGAAGCCGAGGGGCCTTGTCCGGCTCCTGCGGCTCGTCATAGAGGATAAGAAGATATTGTTGGAGGTATATTATGAGAAAAACGAAGATCATCTGCACTCTTGGCCCGTCCACCGATAAGGATGGCGTGCTGCGCGAGCTGGTCGCCAACGGCATGAACGTGGCCCGCTTCAACTTCTCCCACGGCTCCTACGAGGAGCACAAGGGCCGTCTGGATATGCTGAAGGCCATCCGCACCGAGCTGGGCAAGCCCGTGGCCGCTCTGCTGGACACCAAAGGCCCCGAGATCCGTCTGAAGGAGTTCAAGAACGGCGTCGAGATGCTGGAAGCCGGCCAGACCTTCACCCTGACCACCCGCGAGGTGGAGGGCACCAAGGAGATCTGCTCCATCACCTATAAGGACCTGCCGCAGGACGTCCACGAGGGCGGCACCATCATGCTGGATGACGGCCTCATCAAACTGGCCATCAAGAGCGTCTCCGACACCGACATCGTCTGCGAGGTGCTGAACAGCGGCAAGATCAAGACCAAGAAGGGCGTCAACGTCCCCGGCGTCCACCTGTCCATGCCCTACCTGAGCCAGCGCGACCGCGATGACATCATCTTCGGCGTCCAGCAGGGCTTCGATTTCATCGCCGCTTCCTTCGTCCGCACCGCACAGGACGTCTACGACATCCGCAACCTGCTGAACGAGTATGACTCCCACATCCGCATCATTGCCAAGATCGAGAACCGCGAGGGCGTCAACAACATCGACAGCATCCTCGCCGCTGCCGACGCCGTCATGGTCGCCCGCGGCGACCTCGGCGTCGAGATCGACTTCACCGAGCTGCCCGGCATCCAGAAGAGCGTCATCGACCGCTCCTTCTCCTTCGGCAAACCCATCGTCACCGCCACCCAGATGCTGGACAGCATGATGGTCAACCCCCGCCCCACCCGCGCCGAGATCTCCGACGTGGCCAACGCCATCTACGACGGCACCTCTGCCATCATGCTCTCCGGCGAGACCGCTGCGGGCGCATACCCTGTTGAGGCCCTGAAGACCATGTCCGCCATCGCCGAGCGCACCGAGAACGAGGTGCACTACCGCGACAACCGCCTGACCGACGCCGCCGGCCAGATCAGCGTCAGCGACGCCACCGCACACGCCGCCTGTCTGACCGCAAAGGATGTCAACGCCTCTGCCATCGTCACCGTGTCCGAGTCCGGCAACACCGCCCGCCTGCTGAGCAAGTACCGCCCCGCACAGCCCATCATCGCCTGCGTCATGGACGAGCAGGTGCAGCGCCAGCTCTCCATCTCCTGGGGCATCACCCCGCTCATGATGGACCTCGCCACCAGCACCGATGAGCTGATCGAGAAGTCCACCGCTCTGGCCAAGGAGAACGGCTACCTCCACGACGGCGAGCTGGCTGTCGTGACCGCAGGCGTCCCCGTGGGCGTCTCCGGCACCACCAACATGATCAAGATCCACATGATCGGCAACTGCCTGTCCACCGGCGTCGGCATCGGCCCCGATGGCGCTGCTCTGGCCAACGCCACCGGCAAGGCCTGTGTCTGCCACACCCTCGAGGAGATCCGCGCAAAGTTCAAGCCCGGCATGGTGCTGGTGGTGCCCTCCACCTCCAACGAGATGTTGAGCTACGTCCGCGACGCCGCCGCTCTGGTGGTCGAGGAAGCCGGCCTGAACAGCCACGCCGCCATCGCAGGCAAGGCCCTGCTCAAGCCCACCATCGTGGGTGCCGTCGGCGCTACCGCCCACATCCGCGACGGCCTGATGGTCGCTGTGGACTGCGCACACGGCAGCGTCCAGCGCCTGCAGGCCTGATTTTTAGGAGGCGCAGCATGGAACGCATCGCAAGCTTCTGCGTAGACCACACCAAGCTCGGCCGGGGTATGTACCTGAGCCGTCAGGACGGCGACGTGCTGACGTGGGACATCCGGATGAAGAAACCGAACCACGGCGACTATCTCTCCACCGGTGCCGCCCACACACTGGAGCACCTTTTCGCCACCTACGCCCGCAACAGCCAGTACAAGGACGGCGTCGTCTACGTCGGCCCCATGGGCTGCCGCACCGGCTTCTACCTGCTGACCCGGGGGCTTTCCCCCGCGGAGGCTCTGGCCCTGACGGTGGAGTCCTTCCGCTTCATGGCCGCTTTCGAGGGCGATGTGCCCGGCGCAAGCGAGGTGGAGTGCGGCAACTACCGCGACATGGACCTGCCCGCCGCAAAGGCAGAGGCCGCCGCCATGCTGCCCGTGCTTGAGGCACTGACTGCCGACGACCTGCACTATTGATTTTATAGCAATTCAACTTTTTAATGCAACAGCAACAGCGTTGAATTGCATATCGCAAATATGCTGTTTGAATGTTGCACGAATTTCTTGACTTGCGATAAAAACAAACGAGGCCCGGAGTGGAAACGCTCCGGGCCTCGCTGTTTTATTATTTGTTGTTATGACAGATGAGAAAAGTCATTTCTTCTCAGTATCAATCATACTTTTTTGATATCTTCAGCATCCGCAGTGATGACGGCAAGGCGATAGCCTTCACCCTTCACCGTAATGGTAGCCGTGCCAACATAGTAAACATCAGCAGGCTCTTTCTTATCGACCGCATCATTGACATTATCCATAGTCTGGAGCAGATTGTAGGCCTGAGCCGTAACATTATAGCCCTTCGTCTCCGTAACTGCAACGAAAACATACTTATCGTTATAAGTTTCACCCATGATGTCCATGAAACTCTTCTTCATTGCTTTCACATATTCATCTTCTGTATCAAACTCCGTGTTTTCCAGCTCGACCCACTTATTCGCGATAGCCTTTGCCTTCTCGTTTAATTTAGAATCTGCCTTAAACTCAACTTCTTCTGCCTTACCCATATCGCTCATTGCATCTGCAATGGTCTTGGTGCTTGCAGCGTTGCCGCAGCCCGTCAGGACAGACAGGGCCAGAACGCCAGCGAGGACGACGGCCAGAAATTTCTTTGCCATTTTCATGTTGTTTCCTCCCACATGATGATAAAATGAATTTTAGGGGCCGACCGTCCGTTTCCGACCATCAGCCTATGAAAGCATTATACCCCCCCCCCTGTGATTTTGTCAATATTATTCTTGATTTTCATGATATTCCCAAATTGCCCCTGTATCCGCTATGCAGGTTTCACAAAATTGCAGAAAAATTTGCCCGCTTCGCCAGAGGCTCTCCCCTTGGGAGCAACAGCGACGACCGCCGCCAGCGGCGGAAACAGGGAGGAGCTGTTGGGGCAGCGGCCAGCAGGATGCAAGCGACAGCGTAGCAGACGCTGGGAGCCGCAACCCGGGCAATGTCACCGAAGGTGACTGAGAGGGCAAGGACGCTGCCAAAAAAACAAAAGCACAGCGATAACATCAGCTCTGACAAAAGCCGATATTATCGCTGTGCAGTTGCTCTCGGAGGACGGGCTTACCCTCTCCGTCATTGCTTCGCAATGCCACCTCTCCCAAAGGGAGAGGCTTTTCTTATTCGTACAGGGGGAACGCCTTGGTCAGGGCCAGCACGCGGGCGGAGATGTCGTCTTTCTTCTCGTCGTAGTGCCAGATGCAGTCGGCGATGCAGTCCGCGATGACCTTCATCTCGGCCTCGCCCATGCCCCGGGTGGTGACGGCCGGAGTGCCCAGACGGACGCCGGAGGTCACGAAGGGGCTGCGGGTCTCGCCGGGGACCGTGTTCTTGTTGGCGGTGATGTGGACGCTGTCGAGGCGGGCTTCCAGCTCCTTGCCGGTGCACTCCTCCTCCCGCAGGTCCACCAGCATCAGGTGGTTGTCCGTGCCGCCGGACACCAGCTTGACGCCCCGGGCCTGCAGCTGCGCGGCCATGGCCTGTGCGTTCTCGACGATCCTGCGGGCGTAGTCCTTGAATTCCGGCTTGAGGGCCTCACCAAAGCAGACGGCCTTAGCCGCGATGACGTGCTCCAGCGGGCCGCCCTGCGTGCCGGGGAAGACGGCGGAGTTGATGCGCTTGGCCAGCACGGCATTGTTGGTCAGGATGAGGCCGCCGCGGGGTCCGCGCAGGGTCTTGTGGGTGGTGGTGGTCACGACATCGGCATAGGGCACGGGGCTTTGGTGCATCCCGCCGGCCACGAGGCCCGCGATGTGGGCCATGTCCACCATCAGATAAGCGCCATAGCCGTGGGCGATCTCCGCCAGCTTCTCGAAGTCGATGGCGCGGGGGTAGGCCGAAGCGCCCGCCACGACCATCTTCGGGCGCACCTTCCGGACCTGCTTTTCCAGCTCGGCGTAGTCGATGCGGCCATCCTCACCGACGCCGTAGGAGACGAAGTGGTAGTTCTTGCCGGACATATTCACCGGCGAGCCGTGGGTCAGATGACCGCCCTGCGACAGGTCCATGCCCATGACGGTATCGCCGAGGTCCAGCAGGGCAAAGTAGACGGCCAGATTGGCCTGTGCGCCGGAGTGGGGCTGGACGTTGGCGTACTTTGCGCCGAACAGCTTGCAGGCGCGCTGGATGGCGATGTTCTCCACCTCATCCACGTAGGCGCAGCCGCCGTAGTAGCGCTTGCCGGGCAGGCCCTCGGCGTACTTGTTGGTGAGGATGCTGCCCATCGCGGCCATGACGGCGGGCGAGACGATGTTCTCACTGGCGATCAACTCAATGTTCTCCCGCTGGCGGGTCAGCTCACGGTTCATGGCCGCAGCCAGCTCCGGGTCGGCCCTGTCCACGAGGCCAATGGTATCCATCATATCGTTGTACATCATACATTACCCCTCTCTGATGCTGATGCTGAGATCAGCTTTTTCTCCATAATACCAGACAACGTAAAATTCTTCAACAGCATTTCGCACAAACCGATACGCTTTGGCCCCTTTCTTTTCGGTCGGATGAAGATATTTCACCCTTCGGCCCAAAGCCTTGCTTTTTCTGCGCCCAGCGTTTATTATACATCTATAAAAATCCGTTCCGGTTTTTGTGCAGTTCTGTCTGCCGGGCGCAGAGAGGGGCGTTTTTCCATGACCATCGCGGAGCAAAAAGCGGCGCAGCGGAAAGCGGGCATTGCAGCCCGCCGGGCGCTGTCGGAAGCAGACCGGACCTCGGCCAACGCGGCGCTCTGTGCCCGCATCGCGGGGCTGGACTGCTTCCGGACGGCGCAGAACATCCTGCTCTACGCCGCATTCGGGGGCGAAGCCGACCTCTCCGCGCTGGCCGGACAGGCCGCAGCACAGGGCAAAATACTGGCATGGCCCGTCTGTGGCGAGGGTTTCTCACTGACCGCCGCCGTGCCGGAGGCCGACGGCTGGGAGGTCGGCGCTTACGGCATCCGCACCCCCGTCCTGCGCCGGTCGGCCCTCCTGCGGCCCGACCAGCTCGACCTCGTGCTGGTGCCCTGCACAGCTTTTGACGCCGCCTGCCGCCGGGTGGGCATGGGGAAGGGCTACTACGACCGCTATCTTCCCCGCTGCACCCGGGCTGTAAAGGTCGGCGTCGCCTTTGAGGCCCAGCGGGTGGAGGCGGCGGCCGTGGACGCCCACGACCAGCGGCTGGACGGATTCGTGACAGAGGGAGGACTTTATTTTGGAACTGACACAACTGAGCTGTGAGGAATTTCTGAGCCAGCTTGCCAGCAAAGCCCCCGCCCCGGGCGGCGGCGGCGCAGCGGCCCTTGTGGGGGCGGCAGGCGCGGCGCTGGGCAATATGGTGGGCAGTCTGACCACCGGCAAAAAGAAGTATGCCGCCGTCGAGGCGGACATTCAGGCCCTCAACGCCCGGGCCGAAGCCCTGCGGCGTCGGCTCGAAGCCCTCGTGCAGGCCGACGCGGCGGCGTTCGCCCCGCTGGCCGCAGCTTACGGCCTGCCCAAGGAGACGCCCGAGCAGCAGGCTCACAAGGCCGCGGTTCTGGCCGAGGCGCTGGATGGGGCCTGCGCTGTGCCGCTGGACATCATGGACGCCTGCTGTGAGGGCATCCGCCTCGCGGCCGACTACGCCGCAAAGGGCAGCGTGCTGGCCGTGTCGGACGCGGGCTGTGCAGCCCTCTTCTGCAAGGCCGCTCTCCAAGCCGCCGGGCTGAACGTCGCCATCAACACCAAACTCATGACCGACCGCCCCCACGCCGCCGGGCTGGACGAAAAGGCCGCCCGGATGCTGGCGGAGTATGTACCGCTGGCCGATGAAGTCTACCAGTCCGTGGCAAGCCGCCTGCGGGTCTGATCCAGAAAGGGGATCTCTATGTCTGTGATTTTGAAGGGTGCGCCCGTCGTGGCCGCCATGAACGAAGCAAACGCCGCCCGCTGCGCCGCGCTGCGGGAAAAGGGCGTCGTCCCCACACTGGCCGTCGTCCGGGTGGGCGCACGGGAGGACGACCTCTCCTACGAGAAGGGCGTCATGGCCCGCTGCGCCAAGGTGGGCGTCGAGGTGAAGCAGTTCCTTCTGCCCGCCGACGCGGCGCAGGAGGAGCTGCTGGGCGTCATCGCCTGCATCAACGCTGACCCCGCCATCCACGGCTGTCTGCTCTTCCGTCCCCTGCCCCGGCAGTTCGACGACCGCACCGTCCGCGCCGCCCTCGCGCCTGAGAAGGACATCGACGGCATCACCGATGGCTCGCTGGCCGGTGTCTTTACCAACACGGCCCTCGGCTACCCGCCCTGCACGGCGCAGGCCTGCCTCGAGATCCTGAAGTTCTACGGCATCCCCCTCTCGGGCCGGCGGGCCGTTGTGGTGGGCCGCAGTCTTGTGGTGGGCAAGCCCGCCGCCATGATGCTGGACCGGGAAAACGCCACCGTCACCCTCTGCAACTCCCGCACCCGGGATCTGCCGGAGGTCTGCCGTGAGGCCGACATCGTGGTGGTGGCCATGGGTAAGGCCGGCGCTGTCGGTGCCGAGCATCTGCGCGAGGGGCAGGTGGTCGTGGACGTGGGCATCCATGTCAACGAGGAAGGAAAGCTCTGCGGCGACGTCCGCTTTGGCGAAGCCGAGCCGCTGGTGGAGGCCATCACCCCCGTTCCCGGCGGCGTGGGTACCGTGACCACCTCCGTGCTGGTGAGCCATGTGGTGGAGGCGGCAGAAAAGACCGTATAACTTCTTTATAACAAAAACAGAGAGGACCGTCCGCGAAGGACGATCCTCTCTGTTTTTGTTTTATCGTTCTGTCAGCACGAAGGTCAGCTCTGCCGAAGCGGCACACTTGCCGTCCACATAGGCTGAGGCCTTGCCGATGCCCACCGGGCCGCGCTGCTCCACCAGCTCACAGTGGAGGGTGAGCACATCGCCGGGAGTGACCTGCTTGCGGAAGCGGGCATTCTTGATGCCGCCGAAGAGGGCCAGCTTGCCCTGATTCTCCGGCAGGCTCAGGGCCGCGACAGCACCGGTCTGGGCCAGTGCCTCAAGGATGAGGACGCCGGGCATGACCGGCGTGCCCGGGAAATGGCCGCAGAAGAACTCCTCATTGCGGGAGACGCACTTGCGGCCGATGGCCCACTGGCCCGGCTCGTAGTCCAGAATACGGTCCACGAGGGCGAAGGGATACCGGTGGGGCAGGATGGCCGCGATCTCCTCGCTGGTCAGGCAGTTCGGGGTTTCACGGACGGTGCGGGGTTCTGCCATCGCTCAGCCCTCCCACTTTTTGAAGGCCAGACAGGCGTTGTGCCCGCCAAAGCCCAGACTGTTGCTCAGGGCGTATTCCATCTTCATCTCCCGGCCGACGTTGGGCACATAGTCCAGATCACACTCGGGGTCGGGCTGCTCATAGTGGATGGTGGGCGGCGCGAACTGATCCCGGAGAGCCAGTGCGGTAAAGACGGCCTCGATGCCGCCTGCGCCGCCCAGCAGATGGCCGGTCATGCTCTTGGTGCTGACCACGGCGATGTCCTTGGCGTGGTCGCCAAAGACGGCATGGATAGCGGCCGTCTCGCAGCTGTCGTTCATGTGGGTGCCGGTGCCGTGGGCGTTGATGTGGTCGATCTGCTCGGGGGCGATGCCGCCGTCCTTCAGGGTCAGCTTCATGCAGCCGATGGCACCGGTGCCGCCGGGTGCGGGAGCCGTGAAGTGGTAGGCGTCGCAGTTGGCACCGTAGCCCACCACCTCAGCGTAGATGTGTGCGCCGCGGGCCTTGGCGTGCTCCAGCTCCTCGAGGACCAGCACACCGCTGCCCTCGCCCATGACGAAGCCGCCGCGCCGTGCGTCGAAGGGCAGGCTGGCCGCGTCGGGGTCGGTGGAGGTGGAAAGGGCCTTCATGCTGGTAAAGCCGCCGATGCCCAGCGGGCTGATGCAGCTCTCTGCGCCGCCGCAGACCATGACCGGCTCATAGCCGTCCCGGATGCGGTGGAAGGCGTCGCCCACGGCGTTGGTGCCGCCGGCGCAGGCCGTCACCGGGCAGGTGCAGATGCCCTTGAGGCCGAAGCGGATGGCGATCTGGGCCGCAGCCATGTTGGCGATGGCCATGGGGACGAAGTAGGGGCTGACCTTTTCCATCCCCTTCTCCTCGCCCCGGGCGTGCTGCTCCTCAATGGTGGGCAGACCGCCGATGCCGCTGGACACGATGACGCCGATGTCCTCGGCCTCCACCTCGCAGTCGATGCCGCTGTCCTGAATGGCCTCGGCGGCAGCGCCCAGTGCCAGCAGGGTGAAGCGGGCCATCTTGCGGGCCTCTTTTTTGTCCACGACGGTCTCGGGGTCGAAGTCCTTGACCTCGCCCGCCAGCTTGCACTTGAACTCGCTGGCGTCGAACTGGGTGATGGGGCCGATGCCGCACTTGCCTGCGCGGGCGGCGGCCCAGCTGTCGGCGGTGTTATTACCAAGAGGGTTCACGGTTCCCAGACCGGTGATGACGACTCTGCGTT
Source organism: Faecalibacterium butyricigenerans (assembly GCF_020687345.1). Classification (NCBI taxonomy): domain Bacteria; kingdom Bacillati; phylum Bacillota; class Clostridia; order Eubacteriales; family Oscillospiraceae; genus Faecalibacterium; species Faecalibacterium butyricigenerans. Next base: position 10,211 of record NZ_JAJEQL010000004.1, on the reverse strand, counting down.
TTTCCATAGAAAAAGCTCCTTTTACATTGCCATGCCGCCGTCCACACAGAGCACCTGCCCGGTGAGATAGCTGCTTTGTTCGGCGGCAAAGAAGGCCACCGCGTTTGCCACGTCCTCCGGCTGTCCGGCGTGTCCCTCCGGGATGGTCTTGCACATCTCGGTGCGGACAGCCTCCGGCAGGGCGGCGGTCATATCCGTAGCGATGAAGCCGGGGGCCACCGCATTGACGGTGACATTCCGGCTGGCCAGCTCTTTGGCGAGGCTCTTGGTCAGGCCGATCAGGCCCGCCTTGCTGGCGGAATAGTTGGTCTGGCCCGCGTTGCCCCGCAGGCCCACCACGCTGCTCAGGTTGACGATGCGGCCATAGCGCTGGCGCACCATCCGGCGTGCAGCCTCCTTGCAGCAGAGGAACGCACCCTTGAGGTTGGCGTTCAGGACGGTGTCAAAGTCCTCCTCGGAAAGGCGGAGGATGAGGTTGTCGCGGGTGATGCCCGCGTTGTTGACCAGAATGTCCACCCGTCCGAAGGCGTTCACTGCCTCTTCGAACAGCTTCTTGCAGCCCTCAGCGGTGGAGACGTCGGCCTGCACGGTGACAGCCTCCACACCCTGCTCTTTGCACAGGGCAGCCGTCTCGGCGGCAACGGCCTCGCCGTGGCAGTAGTTGACCACCACATTGCAGCCCTGCTTTGCCAGCGCGAGGCAGACGGCCCGGCCGATGCCCCGGCTTCCGCCGGTGACGACGGCGGCACGGGTCAGCTTTTCTTCGCTCATGCCTGTGCCTCCTTCCAGCCGGTGAGGAAGGCTTCCAGTTCTTCTGCCGTCTCGACAGCAGTGCAGCGGACATCTGTTCCCAGCGTCTTTTTCACGAAGCCGCTCAGGGCCTTGCCCGGGCCGACCTCGAGGATGTCGGTGACGCCCAGCTCGCCCAGACGGCGGAGGGTGTCTTCCATATAGACGCTGCTCTGCACCTGCTTTTCCAGCAGGGCCGGGATGGTGTCGCTTTCGGCCTTTTCATGGCCGAGGCAGTTGAAGAGGACCGGCGTTTCCATCTCGCCGAAGTGCTCGGCCTCAAAGCGCTTTGCCAGCGCATCCCCTGCGGGGTGCATCAGGCGGGTGTGGAAGGGGCCGCTGACCTTCAGGGGGATGCAGCGGCGGGCACCGGCGGCTTTCGCCAGCTCGGCGGCCTTTTCTACTGCGGCCTTCTCGCCGCCGATGACCAGCTGGCCCGGGCAGTTGTAATTGCAGATCTGCACGCAGCCCAGAGCAGAGGCCTCCTCGCAGCACTTTGCCAGTGCGTCGCGGTCGAGGTTCATCACGGCGGTCATGCCGCACTCGATTCCCTTGGCCGCGTCGGCCATGGCCCTGCCGCGGAATGCGGCCAGCTCCACCGCCTGCTTCGCGGTGAAGACTCCGGCTGCTTCCAGCGCGGAGTATTCGCCCAGCGACAGACCGGCCAGATCGTCGGCCTTCACACCGTTTTCCTTCAGGACAGCCGTGACACCGGCGGCAAAGGCCACCATGCAGGGCTGGGTGTACTGGGTCAGATTCAAAACGCCCTCCGGGTCGTCGAAGCAGACGCTCCGCAGATCAAAATCGAGGTCTGCGGCGTCGAACGCCTCCCGGAACGCGGGGTATCTCTCGTAAAGGTCTTTGCCCATGCCGGGGTGCTGAGAGCCTTGGCCGGCATACAGAATGGCAAGCTTCATTGGTGTTTCCTCCAATCGTCCATCAGTTCCTCCATCAGCTCCCGGACGCTCCGCATCCGGTCGAGACGGCTCACATTGGCTCCGCAGAAGAAGAGTCCCTCTTCCACGTTGCCCTTCACGGCCTCGATGAGTGCGTGGGTGATGCAGTAGGGCACCTTGGCCGGCTCGCAGGCTTTCAGGCAGCGGGCACAGTGCTTCGGCGGGAAGCGGAGTCCCTGCTCGAGCTTCTGCACCAGCGGGGTCGCCAGCGCACGGCCCGGCATCCCCACAGGGCTGTGGATGATGCGGACGTCCTCCGGCTTTGCGGCCAGCAGGACGTCTTTGTAGGTCTGGCTGGCGTCGCACTCATAGGTGGGGATGAACCGGGTGGCGAGCTGTGCGCCCGCAGCACCCATCTTTGCATAGTGGGCAATGTCCTCGCCCGTGTAGATGCCTCCGGCCACAAAGACCGGGATGGCGTGGCCGAACTGCTCCTCAAAAGGCTTTACCTCGGCCAGGACTTCGGGCAGGATCTCGTCGAGAGTCTGGCATTTCCCGGCCAGAAGCTCCTCCTCCGAAAAGCCCAGATGTCCGCCTGCCTTGCAGCCCTCGATGACCACGAAGTCGGCGGCGCGGTCAAACGCCTTGGCCCACCGGCGGAGGATGAGCTTTGCCGCACGGCCGCTGGACACGATGGGGGCCAGCGCCACGTCGGCACGTTTCACGAGCCCGGGCAGCTCCAGCGGGAGGCCCGCACCCGATACGATGGCGTCCACCCCCGCCTCCACGGCGGTGCGGACGGCGTCGGCGTAGTTCTGGGTGGCGACCATCGCGTTGATGGCCACCAGACCTGCGCCGCCTGCGATCTCTTTCGCTTTTTCGATCTCTTTTTTCAGGGCGCGGAGGTTGGCAGCGGCGGGGTCACGGGCAAAGTCCGGCTCCCGGTAGCCTGCATCGGCCGTGGAGATGCAGCCCATGCCGCCGCAGGCCGCGACGGCACCGGCCAGCCCGCCGAGGGAGACGCCGACGCCCATGCCGCCCTGTAAGATGGGCACAGCCAGCGGCTTTCCTGCAAGGGTCAGCATAATTCGCCCAGCGATTTCATCCGCTGCCTCCCGCTCTCCCACAGCTCGTCGAGGATGTCGGCCACAGGGCGCACCTCGTGGAGCATACCGGCCACCTGACCGGCCATCAGGCTGCCGGTGGCGGTGTCGCCCTCAAAGACGGCGCGCCGCAGGCTGCCCAGCGTGTATTTTTCCAGCTCCATCTTGTCGGCACCGGCCTTTTCCTGCCGGACGTACTCGCGGCTCATCCGGTTTTTCAGGACGCGGACGGGGGTGCCGCCGATGCGGCCGGTGACGATGGTGTCACTGTCCTTGGCCCGCAGGAGCGCGGCCTTGTAGTTCTCATGGACGGGGCACTCCTCGCTGACCAGCAGACAGGTGCCCACCTGCACGCCGCAGGCTCCCAGCGCAAAGGCTGCGGCCAGCTGACGGCCATCGGCGATGCCGCCTGCCGCGATGACAGGGACATCCACCGCGTCCACCACCTGCGGCACCAGTGCCATGGTGGTCATCTCGCCCACATGGCCGCCGCTCTCGGTGCCCTCTGCGATGACGGCATCCACGCCCAGCGGGACGAGGTGCTTAGCCAGAACGGCCGCTGCCACCACGGGGATGACCTTGATGCCGGCTTCCTTCCACATGGAGATGTACTTGCCGGGGTTGCCTGCGCCGGTGGTGACGACCTTGACGCCCTCCTCCACGACGATCTTCGCAAACTCGTCGGCCTGCGGATGCATCAGCATGATGTTGACGCCGAACGGTTTATCGGTGAGCGCCTTGCAGCGGCGGATGTTCTCTCGCAGGGTCTCGACGTTCATGCCGCCTGCGCCGATGAGGCCCAGCGCACCGGCGTTGGAGCAGGCGGCGGCAAACTCGCCGGTGGCGATGTTGGCCATGCCGCCCTGAATGATGGGGTATTTCGTGCCCAGAATTTCGTTCAAAAGTTTCATCTGATACATCCCTTATAAGTAATCAGCATCCCGCCCCATGTCAGGCCGCCGCCGAAGCCGATGCAGGACACCTTCTGTCCAGCCTTGAGCAGCCCGGCCTCGGCCATCTCGTTGAGGGCCACCGGGATACTGGCCGCACTGGTGTTGCCGTGGCGATCCATGTTCTTGTAGAATTTTGCGGCGTCGGCGTGGAGCGCTTTCACACAGTGGTCGATGATGCGGCTGTTGGCCTGATGACAGACCACCCAGTCCACCTCGTCCAGCGTCAGCTGCGTCTCCTCCAGCACCTTGTGCAGGCAGCGGGGCAGTGCGTCCACCGCGAAGCGGAAGACGGCCCTGCCGTCCATGCTGATAGGGGCCGAGCCGGTGCGGCAGGGGCCGCCTGCGTGGATGGCCTCGTCGCCCCGTGCTCCCAGCGTGATGGCAAAGGGTGCGTCGCACCGTTCAAAGATCGCTGCGCCCGCCCCGTCGCCGAAGAGGACGCAGGTAGAGCGGTCGGTCTGATCCATCAGGCGGGACAGCGCCTCACAGCCCACCACGAGGGCATACCGCCCGCCCAGCGTCGCCAACAGACCGCGGGCCACGGCGGTGCCGTAGATGAAGCCCGAGCAGGCTGCATTGACGTCCAGTGCGGGGCGATCCTCCGGCAGGCCGAGGGCACGCTGCACCTGACAGGCCACGCTGGGGGTCGCGTCAGGGGCCGAAAGGGTGGCGCAGACACAGCAGGCGATGTCCTGCGGCCCAAGGCCGCTGCGCTCCAGCGCCTGCTTTGCCGCTGCGATGGCCAGTGTGGCGGCAGATTCTTCCTCTGTGCACCAGTGGCGGGCGCGGATGCCGGTGCGGGTGGTGATCCACTCGTCGCTGGTGTCCACGGTGCGGCTCAGCTCTTCATTTGTGACCGTGCGGCCGGGCAAGGCCCCGCCTGTGGCGATCAACTGCAAACCGTTCATGCTCGTTTCGCTTCTCCGATCTGACGAAATTTTTTGTACCGCTGGTCGGCCAGTGCCTTGCCGCTCATCTTGCAGAGGGCGGTGAGGTGGTCTTTCAGGGCCGTGTCCAGCGCGGCAAAGAGGGCCGCGTGGCTGCGCTGTGCGCCGCCCACCGGCTCGGGGATGATCTCCTCCACGATGCCGTCCTTATAGAGGTCCTGCGCGGTCAGCTTCATGATCTCGCAGGCCTCGCCGCTGCGGGAGGCGTCTTTCCAGAGGATGCTGGCGAAGCCCTCGGGGCTGAGCACCGAGTAGACGGCATTTTCCAGCATGAGGATGTGGTTCGCCACACCCAGCGCCAGTGCACCGCCGGAGGAGCCTTCGCCCGTGACGACGGCGATGACCGGGACGGTCAGGCCGCTCATCTCCATGAGGTTGCGGGCGATGGCCTCGCCCTGTCCCCGCTCTTCCGCCTCCTTGCCGGGGTATGCGCCCGGCGTGTCGATGAAGGTGATGATGGGGCGGCCGAATTTTTCGGCCTGCTTCATGAGCCGGAGGGCCTTGCGGTAGCCCTCCGGCCCCGGCATACCGAAGTTGCAGGCCATGTTTTCCTCCAGCGTGGAGCCTTTGCGGTGGCCGATGACGGTCACGGGCATCCCGTGGAAGCGGGCGATGCCTCCCAGAATGGCCCTGTCCTCCCGGCACTGACGGTCGCCGCACTGCTCAAAGAAGTCGGTGAACAGGGCGTTGATGGTCTCGTCGATGTGGGGGCGCTCGGGATGGCGGGCCAGAAAGACCCGGTCCTCGGCGGTCAGCGGGCCGCAGCAGCGGAGGATCTCATCCTCCTCCACGGCCAGCTCGGCCAGCTCAGAGGCGTGGGCCGTGATGGCGGCCATCTGGCTGTCCTCGTCCTGTGCGCCGCCCCGCAGGGCGGCGATCTGGGCGTCCAAAGGAGCAAGCTGCTCCAGAAGTTCTTTTATCATTCCGTTTTCCTCCCGCCTGCATGGAGCTGCAGCAGCTGGATGAGGGTGGCACGAAGCTCGCTGCGGGGCACGACCTTGTCCACAAAGCCGTGTTCCATCTGGAACTCGCTGCGCTGGAAGCCCTCGGGCAGGCGCTCGCCGATGGTCTGCTCGATGACGCGGGGACCGGCGAAGCCGATGAGTGCCCCCGGCTCGGCCAGCATGATATCACCGAGGCTGGCGAAGCTGGCGGTGACGCCGCCGGTGGTGGGGTGGGTCAGCACGCTGATGTACAACCCGCCCTTGGCCGAAAAGCGCTCGATGGCGGCGCTGGTCTTGGCCATCTGCATGAGGCTGAAGATGCCCTCCTGCATCCGGGCGCCGCCGCTGGCCGAGAAGATGACCAGCGGAAGCTTTTTGGCTGCGGCATATTCGATGGCGCGGGTGACGCGCTCACCCACAGCCGTGCTCATGCTGCCCATGAAAAAGCGGCTGTCCAGCACTGCGGCCACCACGGCCACGCCGCCGATGCGGCCCACAGCTGTGACAGCAGCCTCACTGAGGCCTGTCTTCTGGGTCTGGGCGGCGAGCTTGTCGGTGTAGCCGGGGAAGCCCAGCACATCCTGCGGGGCAAGCTCTTCGTCCAGCTCCCGGAAGCTGCCGCTGTCCAGCACGAGGCTCAGGCGGTAGTACGCGCCGATGGGCTGGTGATTGCCGCAGTTGGGGCAGACGAAGAGGCTCTTGGCCCAGATCTGGCGGGTGGCACGGCGTCCGCACTGCTTGCATTCCACAAACTGCGGCTCATGCCACGCCACACCGGCGTCCCGCCGGGCTTTAAGCTGGAAGGTGCGCTCCCGCATCCGGCCCGGGAGCAGGTCTCTGATGTCGTTCATCGTTATGCCTCAGCGTGTGCGGTCAGGTAGTTGAAGATGTCGCCGACGGTCTTCATGTTGGCCAGCTCCTCGTCGGGGATGGAGACGCCGAAGGCATCCTCCAGAGCCATGTTCAGCTCCACAGCGTCGAGGCTGTCGGCCTCGAGGTCCTCGGTCAGGCTGGCCTCCATCGTGACCTTCTCCTCCTCGCAGTTCAGGGTGTCAACAACGATCTTCTTCATATCCTCAAAAGTCATGGTAAGCTTCTCCTTTTATCTTGTATGTGTTGTGATATTGTGTCTGATACGGGCGAATCATCTCAGGCTGTTTAGTTAAATGTTTTGAGCGATTCGATAAGGTCATTATACTCGTCCACCCGGGATTGTCAATAGTTTTATCTAAAAAGTTTTAGCTTTCACGGTTCTTTCACAGGTTTTTACGCAACTTATACACTATATAAGTTGCGTAAATCGGGGTGAAAACAGAAAAAATCCCCCTAAGTAACCACTCAGGGGGATCTTTGCATTTCTTATACCGTGATCTCGATCTGATTTCCTTCCACCGCGAGGACACAGCTTTCATAATATCCGTCGCCGGTGGTGCGCGGGCCGCTGAGGACCTCGTAGCCGTCCGCCTTGAGGCGTGCTGTCAATTCCTCCACCTTCTCTCGGCTTCCGACGCTGAACGCGATATGTGCGTAGCCGGTGCGGACGGCAGGCTTGGACAGGTCGGACATACCGGGCTTATTCATCAGCTCGAGGCGTGCACCCTCCCCGAAGGTAAGGAAGTAGGAGCGGAAGTCCGTCCGCGGGTTGTGGTAGCCCTCGTTCGGCACAGCGTCGAGGTAGCGGACGAAGAAGTCCTTTGCTGCCTCGAGGTCGTTGACATACAACGCAGCGTGTTCGATTTTCATTGTGTCACCTTCCTATGTTTTACCAGATAGTATCCGATGCCGATGACATCCGCCAGCGCCCAACCGATGGGGACGCTGAGCCAGATGCCGGTGACGCCCAGCGGGGTGGCCGACAGCAGGTAAGCCAGCGCAACGCGGGTGCCCAGAGAGGCGATGGTCAGCACCACCGACATTCCCGGCTGGTTGACGGCGCGGTAGTAGCCGTAGAGCAGGAAGAGGAGGCCGATGCCGATGTAGCACGCGCCCTCGATGTGCAGATAGTGGACACCGGCGGCGATGATGTCCGCCTGCGAGGGGGCGATGAAGATGCCCATGAGGGGGACGGCAAAGAGACAGACCATCACGCTGATAAAGATGCAGAAGAGCGCCGAGGTCAGCCCTGCGCTGCGGATGCCCCTGCGGATGCGGTCGGTCTGGCCTGCACCGTAGTTCTGGGCCACATAGGTGGAGAAGGCATTGCCGAAATCCTGCACCGGCATATAGGCGAAGGAGTCGATCTTCACCGCCGCTGCGAAAGCCGCCATGATGACCGTGCCGAAGCTGTTCACGAGGCCCTGCACCATCAGGATGCCGAAGTTCATGATGGACTGCTGGACGCTGGTCATGACCGAAAGGTTCAGGATGGCCGCAAGGTTCTGCTTATCCCAGCGGCAGTCCTCCCGCCGGGGGCAAAGCTCCGGGAATTTTTTCAGGGTATAGACGCCGATGCCGACGCCCGATACCAACTGTGAAAATACCGTCGCGCCTGCCGCCCCCTTGATGCCCCAGCCGAGGACGATGACGCAGAACAGGTCGAGGAAGACGTTCAGGATGGCCGACACGGCCAGAAAGACCAGCGGCACCACCGAGTTGCCGATGGCGCGGAGAAGGTTTGCAAAGTAGTTGTAGAGGAAGGTGGCCGTGATGCCGAGGAAGATGATGATGAGGTAGTCCTTCATCAGAGGCTTCAGCTCTTCGGGCACCCGCAGCACCCAGAGGATGCCGTCCAGCCCCAGATAGACCAGCAGGTTCAGCACCAGCGCGATCCCCGCGATGAGGACGAAGGACTGGAACACGCTCCGGCGCATTTTTTCGGATTCGCCGCCGCCATACTGCATCGAGATGGCCGCGCCGCTGCCCATGCACAGGCCCAGCAAAATCGAGGTGAGGAAGGTCATGAGGGTATAGGACGAGCCGACCGCCGCCAGCGCGTCGGCGCCGAGGAAGCGCCCCACCACCCATGTGTCGGCGATGTTGTACATCTGCTGCAGCAGGTTGCCGAACATGAGAGGCAGGGCAAAGAGCAGGATGCTGCTGGTGATGGGGCCTGAGGTCAATGTACGCTGCATGGGACAAATTCTCCTTATTTACAGTTCAACAGAATTTCATGCGGTATTCTTTGGGGGTACAGTGTTTGATCTCCCGGAATATCTTGATAAAGTAACTGCTGTCTGTAAAGCCGCACTCCGCGCCGATCTCGCCGGTCTTGAGCCGGGTGGAGCGAAGCAGCTCGGCGGCTTTTTCCACCCGGTACTGCTTGACGTACTGGATGGGCGTGATGCCCAGCATCTGCCGGAAGCTGCGCAGACAGGCGCTCTCGCTGAGGGCCACGCTGTCCGCGATGAGCTGGACGGTAAGCTCCTCGGAATAGTGCTCCTCCACGAACCGAAGCATCTGCTTCATCCGCTCAGAGGCGATCTGCTCCTGCTGGGACACCTTCGTCCGCCCGCCCACGCACTGGGTGCTCAGCAGCCGCAGAGCCAGCGAAAGATGATAGCGCACCCGGTTCTCGTAGTCGAAGGGTTCGTCGGACACTTCCTTCCAGCTGTCGTGCAGGCAGCCCAGCACCTGTCGCTGCCACGGCACCGACTCGTCCAGCAGAAAGAAGGCCGGGGCGTCGGGCTGGGTCATGGGGCGGATGAGCTTCTGCCAGAAGATGGTATCCATGCCCCCCGTGAGCCGCGGGTGGAACACTCCCGAGTGGAGCAGGGCCGTGCCCTCCGATGCCTGTTCCACCGCGTGGAGGGCCCCCGAGTTGATAAAGACGCCCTGCCCGGTCTGCAAGGTCAGACGGGTCTTGTTCACGTCCACATGGAGAGGGCCTTTCATGCAGAGCACATATTCAAATTCCTCGTGCCAGTGCCACGCCACCGAGTAGCTGGACAGATCTTCGGCGTAGCAGGCGATGGGAAACAGGGCGCTGCCGTGCTGCGCCAGCTCCCGGCCCCTCTCGCTGGCCACAATAACATCGTGGCAGATGTTTAGTGCCATATTCGCCAATTCCTTTCCCCAAGACATTGAAGTTTTTTTGTCAAAGCCGATTTTGTTGTACAAAAAATCTGCTTTTGTTCTATCTTCTCCGCCGGTTTCGTGGTATTATTTCATCGGAACGGATAAGCTCAGTATAGCACCGTTCCCGGGCGGTTACAACCCCTGACGCCGGTTCTTTTCCGCGCGGGGTGACCGCTCCCCATGCAGCGGCCGCGATGTCCGATCTGCACCACGACCCGCAAAAACATATCAGTTACGGAGGTATTTATTATGCTTCGCATCGAATATTTTGATAAAAACCGCTTTATGAAACAGGTTGCCGCAAGCCGCGGCAGCATCATCCTCCATCTGGACAATGGCACCACCTGCGACCTCAAGAAGGACCGTGAGGCGTCCGCCATCTTCCAGACCATGGACGCCCCCAAGAAGGGCTTCAGCATCAGCGTCAGCGACCCCGCTGATGTCACCGGCTTCCTGCGCTATATGCTTGAGGCTGGCCGCGCCTGCTAAACAGTCATCTACTATTCTTCATTATTCATCATCACAGCAAAACGGGACGGCCCGCTCTGGCATTTGTCAGAGCGGG
>NZ_JAJEQL010000049.1:0-12404 GCF_020687345.1 Faecalibacterium butyricigenerans | reverse complement strand
ACGATCAGGGTCGGAGAGTGATAATTGCCCACGTCATTCTGAAGAATGACCGCCGGGCGGTCACCGTGCTGTTCCGAACCGGTGCTCGCCCCGAAGTGGGTAAAGAAGATATCTCCGCGTTGGAATTTCCAGTTTTGCTGCAAAATTGTACCTCCATGTTGTTATGTGCAAAGCCCGCTGCCGGATGTTCCGCAGCGGGCTTCGTTCAAGGTATGGTGGTATGGTTGGGTCAGCGGTGCATGACTACATAATCGTAGCCGCGCCGCATCTGGCAGACGGTGCAGGTGTCCATGCTCCGGTCTGCGCTGGGTACAAGCGCGATCTTGAAAGTCTTTGCATCCACAAAGTGCCGCAGACAGGTACCGCAGAGGGTGCGGATGGACTTGACCATCTCAGGGGTCAGCTCCATCTCCTCTTAGATCTCCTGCTCGCGCACCGTGGGGTTCAACTCATCCATAAAAATGTCCTCCTATATGTATCAAGAGTGAATATTCGGGTAAAGATTAAATTGGGATACGTAAAAAACGGAAACTGCCGGATGCGCAAAAACGTACCCGGCAGTTCCCGGATCAATATGATTAAAGGTCTCGCATATTCGCCCTCGGCCCCCTGCGAGTGGGGCATAAACATCTGGCAGCGGACTTGTACCGCTTCATTGGCATTTCAGCCACCCCGTCTGCTTTGTGACCGGGCCGCGAATTACGGAAGTATCATTATCGGAGTACCAGATGACGGAACTATTCAGTTTTCAAGGTTCATGAGGTCGGACGTTTTTCCCTGCGGCGAGTGCCGCTTGGAAAATTGTCCCTTCACTTGGTAGGCATCGAGAAAGGCCAAATTGTTACCTGAAAAAGAAAATGGTTCAAAAGTTCTTCAAAAACATAGTCATTCGTTCGATTCGCTTATGAATCGTAATCCTTTTGGATTCCAAGGCCATTGCAATCTCGGACTCGGTGTACCCGGCATAGACATAGAGCGTAAGAATTTTGAGGTCGAGTTCCGATAAATTTTCGAGAGCAGCCAGCAGCCGCTCGTTCTCAATTTCGCCGATCCATGTGAAGCAGCTCATGGTTTCGCAGTAGTGATCCGTAACGGAAATAGCCTTCTGATACTTGTCCATCAAGGGCGAGTAGGATTCTTCGCTCTGTTCAAAGGACGGCGCTGCAATTTCCTGCGTATGGTTCTGGTAGGCGCGAGTAGCATTAAAAACAGAGCAGTCGTAATCGTACATTGCCTGAATCGCTTCCCGGCTCATGCCAGCATCCTCATACTGCTTACGGGTCACAGCCCACTGGCTATCAAAATTCTTCTTTTCCAAACCGTAGTTAAAGCCCATGTTAAACCTCAAAATTTTCGATAAGTCGTGAAAAGTCGAAAATTTGGAAGGCTACGGATATTTCGCTGCTTGGGGCATCCACGAAAAACGGACAAACATAAAGCCTGCTCCTTTTTACGGGAGCAGGCTACCTGAAGGCTAAAAAAATAGCCGGACAACAACCAACTGAGGGATCTTCAAAGAAAATCTCTCAATCAGCTGTTGCCCGGCTATTTGGAGCACGTTTCATACATTGCCTTGCGGCAATGGCCCGTTGCTCGGTGATGAACAGTCCATATTCAGGGTGCAATGCACCCGTATTTGTTAAAATGACTGGAAAATCACCGGCATCTAAAGGCCAGATCAACAAAGCTTGTAGAGGTGTTCATGCCGAAGGACGTCGTAATCGATTCCGCCCTTGCGGCAGACAGCTGCACCGGATGCCGGAATTTCACGATAGCGCATGAAGCGGCACACCATATTCTGGCTGACCAGTTTCCGAACGACTACGGAAAAGCAGTCAAGTGCCGTGGGCACATTGCCTATCGGGAACGAAACGGACAGCCCTCATGGGAAGAATGGCAGGCAAACACCCTTGCAGCAGAGCTGCTGATGCCAACATTTCTGATCAATGCCGAAATAGAACGTGTAGCGTTGACTCTGCCAAATGGGATTCTGTACAAATCAGTGTCTGACCCTAACTATGAAAAAATTCTGGAGATGGCTCAACGGATTGGGGTTTCTTGGTCTGCGATCAGGATCAGACTGCAGCAGATGCAGGTTATAAGAGGCAAACCCATCCACTGCCATCCATTGGACATCATGCGATTTGGAGAATGAATATGATTCAGTTAAAGAACCGTCCCTTTGCCGGTAAAGCACCGACTACTACACAGCAGGCAGAATTTAGCATAGGCTGGAGATTTTGCCCTGTTTGTGGAAATAAGTTATACCAGAAAATCGAGGGGTGTTCCGGTATACTACAAGTGAAGTGCAATAGATGCAAAGAAACCCTGAGACTTCCGTCCCCCAAGGTTACGGTAAAACCGCATTTCTGGAAAACAGTCAGTCCTAGGACACTGCCATCGCTGCATAACGGCAGCATTTTCACATTCAGCCCAAGAACAGAACTTGCGAGCCGTTCCGGGTCAATGGGTTCTGGGGCATCCTTGCTAATTCCGAAAAAGTTATAGTACTGCTCGATATACCTGCCCGCTATGTGCGAAAGGTCTGTGCGGGATAAGTATTTTGCCATTACGAAGCACAGCTTTCCGGCACGGAACAGTAGGCTTCCACGAACCACTTGCCCTGTTCAAGCCAAAGATTCCGCTTCTGACCGCAAATCAGGCAGGTGAAGCAGTGACCTTTTCCGCCTAGGCGTGATGTCCCGTGTTTGACTGCCAAGACACGATCAATTCCATAAGTGTGAGCCTTGTCATAGTTTATGGCAAGAGGGCGGATCTTGCCATCAGGAGTAAAACGAACGTCCACTTCGACGTATCTTTTCTCACGGCGAAGGGTGTAATCACCACACATCAGAACCCCTCCTTTTACAGGTTTGTCAGAACACAGTGTGCATTACTTGCGAATCATATCGATCGTATATCTCACGAGCCAGCTTTGAAAACTTCATATATTGCTCATAGTGCGGCTCCACGATCACAAGATCCTGGCACTTCTGCTTTGCCTGCCAGATTGCCTCTCCCGTGGAAACGCCAAACGCCTTTGCTGCATAGTTCTTCGCAAGTACGATACCATGCCGTTCCTCCACAGAACCACACACTGCCACCGGCTTGTTCTTCAGTTCCGGGTTCAGCATACACTCAACAGAGGCATAGAAATTGTTCATATCACAGTGAAGAATCACTCTCTGCATCCCGTATTCCTCCTCTCCGTTTGTGAAAACATGAACAACTTTTCACGAACGCATTGACACACAGCATTTCTTGTGATACTATAATTACACGAATTGTATTTCATGCTTTCATCGTCATTATAGCAAGCACGGTTTTTCATGTCAATAGATTTTTAAGAAAAAGCGTTCGTGTTTGTCATCAAAAAAGAAAGAGGTATTCCTATGGTCTTCAAAGAAAGGTTGAAAGAAAAAAGAACAGAAGCCAATTTAACTCAGGTAGAACTTGCAGAGAAGGCCGGTGTAACCGCCCGCACAATTCAGAATTATGAACTTGGCAGCCGCAAGCCATCCAATATGGTTACGATGCAGAAGATTGCGGATGCGCTGAATACTACTACTGAGTACCTGCTGGGCAGCAGCGGCACCTATGTCGTAGAAGCTCACGAAAAAGGCGGCGCAAAAGCAGCGAAAGATATTGAAGAGCTGGTCAGTGAAGTGACCGGTATGTTCGCTGGCGGCGAATTAAGCGAAGATGCCATCGAAGGAGCTTATAAAGCTCTGACCGATGCCTACTGGATTGCCAAAGAGAACAATAAAAAATACGCCCCGAAAACGAGGCGTAAAAAATCCGATCAGTGATATTTATCGTACACACTTTTCGCTATACTGTAAACTGGAGGTGGTATGATGAATGCGGAACAGCTTTCACGGGTCGGTGAGAAACTGGTAAAACGTTGCGGTTCCAGAGACCCTTTTGAAATTGCAAGGCAGCTTGGTATCAATGTCATGCTTTGCGAAAATTTTGGTTCCCTGAAGGGAATGTACCGGGTGATTAAGCGAAATCGCTTTATTTTCCTGAATAACAGTCTGGATGAAAATATGCTGCGCATTGTGTGCGCACATGAATTAGGGCATGACCAGCTTCACCGGAATATGGCGAAAACCACCCCGATTCATGAGTTCATGCTCTACGATATGAAATCCAAACCAGAATATGAAGCCAACATCGTAGCAGCAGAAATCCTGATGGACAGCGATGAAGTCCTTCGCTACATCTATGAGTATGGATACACAGCTGAGCAGATCGCCAGTGCGATGTCCACCGACATCAATCTGGTTGCGCTGAAGGTGGCGCACCTGGCCACACTTGGATATAATCTGCACGCGCTGGAACATAAAAGCAACTTTTTGAAATAATGTACCTTCGAGGAGCCTGGACTGGCTCCTCTCTTTTTTGTTGCAAATTGTGCAGATGACGTCTGCACAATTATCAGCCTAACATCTGCATATGATAGAGATTCACTTTTTCCTCGAACGGCAGTCCCGGATCAATGCCGACTTCTTCCCACATCACACCGAACGGTGCGCCGCCATCTGTGTATCCAGCGATAAAGGCAAAACGATCATCGCAGTCCTCATACAGTTCTGCCAGACGTTCCCTCTCTTTCGCTTCCCGCTCCATTCTCCGCTGCCGAAGCCGCTGCTCTTCAGCCTGTTTTATCTGGTCGAGCTGTTCCTGTGTATAATTGACCCCCAGCTCCTGCAAATCTTTAGCGGCAGTCACAGCATCCACATGAAAGCGTTCCCGGTAATGCTTGTTCATCTTTTTCGGTGAACCGGTATAGGTGAGCAGCCACTGCTTGCCTTTTCGGAGGCGTGCTTCCTTTCGCTCAGCCTTCGTCAATTTCTTTTTCTTTGCCATTTGCGGAATCTCCCGGATTTTTTCCTGATGACTTTAAGTTGCGCTTTTTCGGTGCTGTCAGCTCATAGCTCAAAGAAAGCAGATCTTTGATAGTATCATCCAGTTCCGGCTTGCCAAGCTGAATACTGAGCCATTTTTCCTTGTTCATGTGATAGGCCAGAAAATAGCCTTTCTGCCCGCGAAGAGAGCCAATCAGTAGCAGATCGCTTTTCACATTAAGGACATCAACGATGCCTGCCTCCGGCAGTCCCAACTTATCAGCTGATACTTCCAGAACTACACCATACCATTTATTATTGTCGTTGTGCCGCAACACAGCATTCCAGTCATGCCTGGGATATTCCGGCTCTGTGCCGTACTGCTGGTGTATCCATGTAAATAATTCTTGTCGCGTCATTCCACATTGCAAGTGAAGTCAATCTATGTTGTACTTCCCACTGCATCCTCCATTTCCACAGAATTCGCAGCCATAAAAGCACGGTACGACGAGCAACAGGCAAAACATAATGCACATGAGTATATGTACCCTGTGCGAAAAATCATCTGTAAGGGCTGCGGAAAAACGTTTTATACAATTGTCAAATCGAAAAAATATTGTGACTACTACACGTGCGGAAAACTTGGCAACTGGAAACGCCAGCGACAGAAGCGGCTTGCACAGCGCACCGGCCTTGTTTGCAGGTGTTGTGGCAAAACATTTACGCCTAAACGCAAAGATGCTGTCTATTGTAGTAATGCCTGCCGTCAGAAATCCTACCGCCAGAGCGTTACGGATAAATCATGCGATCAAAAAAGACACATGGTAGAGCCGTAACGAAATTTCAAAACGATTCTGCTTAGCAGCAAACGGACATTCTGTCCATTTACCACAACCGTAACGATAGCACCACGACTGCCGATGTTATCATTTTGGAGACATCGTATCTTGAAGCTGCCAAGCCTGAGCTTGAAAAATACGATGTTTTGACAAAGCAAATCAAGGCTGCTATCAAAACGCGGAAAGAGTTACAGGCCGAGAAAAAGGCAACGCCAATTCTTAATGTTTTGAAGCATCGTGAGCTGACCAGCCGCATCGAGGATTTGACGGAACAGCTCGAAGATTTGCGCTCGGAGCGGGCAATAATCCTCATGTATCTTGACTGTGAAGAAAGTAGGGATACCGCCGAAGTCAAGAAAAGGTGTACTGCCGCAGAGACGATGCTTGAAAAGCTCGAAGTCAGCGAGGCAAAGTATTCTTATGCGCTGGATGATGCAAAAAACGCTTTTGCCGACTTACAGGAACAGGCAAAAGATTTGGACGCAGGAGAGTTATATGAAGCAAGGCTGGCTATTCGCAACGAGAAAGAATAGAACGCTGTTCAGCAACTGCAAAAGGCGTATGGAGAACAGTTTACTCCTGCTACAATGCTTCATGGCAGGCGTGATGTTGAAAAAGTTCTCAATGAAAGAGCCGAACCGCCGCAGTCTGTTCAGGAAGAAAAACGCAATCGTCAAGCAATGGCTGAAGATCCGCCGAGGCAAATACCCAAACGCAATGAAATAGAGTTATGAACCACAAACAGGCCGAGTATACGTTGATTTCGTTCTCGGCCGGCTTTCTTTTATATTTGATGTTTACAAGTGCAAACATCGCAAACAGACAAAAGATTTTGAATCCCCCAAGACTATAGCATAGCGAAAAGAACATACAAAAAATTGAAGCATATTAATAACAATTCTTACAACATTGATAAAACAATTTGATGCGGAAAAGTTAAAGTTTTCTGAAATTTGTATTTGCTGCAACACAGCAAGTTATTAAAACGCACAAAACCCCCGCTCCACAAAAAACGAGACGGTATTCAAGTGCTTGAGTGCCGACTACATTAATAATAAGTCCAAGATTTGATTGCAACAGCTTCGGTAAAACAATGTCAACAAGCGGGCCTACGACAACGTATGACAAAGGAACAAAACACCTTGCAATCATGGAACGCGATGCAAACACACGCCCCTGAAGAATCCGTGGTGTTTCCTGCATCCACAATGTGCCGGCAACCGTATTCAAAATTGGCGTAACAAATGAAAAGGAAAATCTTCCGATTGCAACAATGCAAGTAATATGTGTGAACCCCATAAGTTGCAAAGCTATGCCAGCAACCAAGCCACCAATAACGATCGTTTTATAAGTAAAATGTATTTTCTTTGAAAATGTAACAACCAAACTTCCGCATAAAATCCCGAATCCACCACAAGCCTTAATAATGCCTAGGTCAAATGTATTCCCAAGTGTCAAGCCGAAAGGCTCTATTAATGAGGTTGCGAGATTAAACGTAAAGTTTAAAATAGTAAAGTAAATCAAAAGTACACGTAAACTTCCTTGAGAAAAAATAAATTTGAATCCAAGCAAAATTTCTCTTTTTGTATTTCGTTTCTTCTGATTTTCGTTGTCCATTGAAAACTTGCTTGAATCTATCGTAACAAGAATTACTAAAGAAACAAGATAGCTTATTAAATCAATTATTATAATCCCATTTAGTCCAATTAATGGATAGAGCATTCCGGCAACAATCGGGGAAGCAATACTATCCAATGAATCAATAATCTGACTCATGCCGTTAGCAGTTTTTACTTCATCAGGAGAAACCAAAGTTGTAATTGATGCTTGATATGCATTATTATCAAAGAAATTTGCACAAGAATCAAGAAAGGTAAAAACACAAAGAACAAAATAATTGAATTCATAATAACTGACGCAAATATAGATAAACACACTTATCAAAGCGGCAATGGAGTCGGCGCAAATAATGATAGCCTTACGATTGTATTTGTCACATAAATAACCACTGAAAGGTGCTAAAAATATCGCTGGTAATATAGAGAAAAGGAGAATCAAAACCATTGGGGTCGCTTTTCCTGTGACCGTGTAAACCCAGACACTTACCCCAAATGACGTTAATCCTGTCCCCAAAATGGAAATCAATCTTGCAAACCAAACTTTCCTATAAGACGAATTGATATTCATAACTATTATGCCCTTCCGCCATCAAATGGGATGTGCTTCATCACAATCTCAAATATAAAATCACAAATATCATATCATGCTATCAACAATCTGTCCATTGGCATTTAATACACTTGTCATTTGACGACCTTGTGCATATTGTACAAGGTTTTGCGGGAGCCGTGATTGATATTTGCATTGAGCAGCAGTTGCATACAAGGTCTCTATGTTCGCGCATCGAATTTTTCAAATTTCCAATTGTTATCGACTCAGGGACTGTTAATTTTAGTTATATGTTGTATTATGTAACCTTTGCAAATCAAATTATCTGTACCTTTTCATTAGTATTGAAATCTCCCTTAGTAAAATTTGCAAGATTGTTGTCAGTCTATCTATAGCAGTCCGATCAAATAAAGTTACAACTTGACAAAAGGTGTAAGATTGAGTCAAAGAGGCGATTCAAATGTTGCACAATGAAGCAAGAAAACTTCTGATTCAGGCATTGGAAAAAACACACAATGCAAGAGAAGTCGCTGAAAACTTCTCTGTCAATCGAGGCACGGTACAACTCTCCTTTCAGGGCAGTTTCGCTTCTTCGCAAAAATAACAGGCGCGTTGTTGACACGGGTAACGGTTGTGCCGACCCAACCAATCAAAGCAGTCCTTTCAGTTCGGCGTATTCCTTTGCCCAATTATCTTTGCCGGGGTCAAAAGCGTCTGCCAGACCGCCCCAGCCCACATACTGGGAAAGCACCTGCTGCTCCTCGGCGGTAGCACCCCGATGCTCCTGTTCCAACTGGAACAGGGTACGGATGGCTTCGATGTTCCGGGCGAATTTCTGTTTGGGGCCTCCGACACCCAAATCATCATCCGTGATGTGGAAGTTCCCGGCAAGTTCAAGTGTGGATCGTTCCGGTTCAACTGCATCCAGAGTAGGTGATTTTGAGCCAATCGTCTGGATCACAATATCATAAGGCATACGGTTTTCTTCAGCAGGGTATATGGCAACCGTTTTTACAGTATCATCTGGCTGCGTAGTAACCTGTTCATTCTGCCGCAAGCCATCCTCGAATTGTCGTTTGTTGATAACTTCGTTATCCCACGACTGCCCCTGTGCGCTGGTGTCGATGCGAACGTCCGTTTCACCCACATAGCCGATTTTCCCTTCGATAGTTCGGGTAGGAAGGTCTACCACAACATCGTCCCCGACCTTATAATCAACGGCCTTTTCGGGAGCAGCGTCAAGGGCTTCGTCCTGCTGTTCGTACAATTCCCGGACAACAGATAGCGGTTCTTCCCGAAAAATTGGCATTCGCAGGTCGGCCAGTGCCATATCCTGCAAGGAAACCTTGCCCTTATCAAAATCCACTCCGTCAATCCGAAATTTCCGGCCATCCATATTGATGATGGAGCCGATGGGCAGATAGTCCTCTTTGTGCAGATGTTTAGTCTGGTGATGAGTCCCATCTTCGTTCAATCCGGCAAGGTAAACATCATTGCCCGCAGACCACAATTCTTTTGACTTTCTTGCCCATAAGCTAGGTGGAAAGCCTGTGACCTGAGCTTCGCCCAGTGCTGTTTCTCTCGTAAACAAAGCACTGTTGAGAACTTTTGCGACCTTGGCAGCATCTTCTCCATAGAACATAAAATTGCCGCCAGCTTCAAATCCAACCAGAGTATCCGGGTGCTGCGCCTTTAATGCAGTGTATTCGGCTGCACTGGCGGCGTTCAGTTCAAGGGGAAAGTCGATGGATCTTCTTTCTTTGTCCGACAGGTAGCGGTCAGACTGAATCATCAGGTCAATATATTTTTCGACCCGATCCCAGCGGAGAAGCACTTTCTGATGGTCGGGATAATGCTCAAACGTCAGACCCTTGCTGTCATGGTCAAGCCAACCACTGCTTCCGTCCAGATAAGTGTGTGAAGAACCGCCGGGGCCGTATGGTGCGTATTCTTTGGCGAGAGCTTTTGCCCGGAGCTTTCGGTCAGGCTGCAACTGATAAATTTTCCATATCCGAAGTTTGCTGCCTTCAACATTGGAGCCTCTCCGCAGCGCATTTTCAATCTCCGCCTGCGACAAAACAAAAGCGGAGGGCGATTTTTCGCTCTCCGCTTGGTCGATTTTTTCAATTTGCTGGACTTCGGTGGGGATGTGGGCATCAAAGAAACTTAGCTGTAAATCAGCTCGTTCATCACCAGTTCCTCGGCCTGTGCTTTCAGGCTGTTCATGTGCTGCACCCACTCCATCTGATGCCGCTCTTTGTTCGGAGCCGGGTTCTGCTTCAGCAGTTCCTGCATGGTCTGCTGCATCCGGCTCTCTGCGGTCTGTTCCACTTCCAACAGGTGCGGATGCAGAGTCCCCGACAGGAGCATCGAATTGTACAGCACCGGGCGATGCTTCATCAGGTAAGTCCGGCGCAGTCTGCCGTATTTGCCCAGTGCTTTCTCCTGCTGGGGCAGGGTCAGGTTCGGGAGCTGGTAGTCCCCGACGGTCGAGTAGGTCACGTTCCTGCTGTTCATATTCATACTGGCTCCTTTCTACATTGCGGCGGCGGATTGTCGTCTTTACGGTTCTTTCGATGTTGCGCAGCACATCCCGGCTGCACTCGCTGACTGCGGTGCCCAACGCATACACGGCGGCAGGAGTGGAAAAGGAGAAGATGGCCTGAAAATCGTCCCGGTCAAAATGTCCTTCCGGCTCAAAACCGCATCGTTCAAGGACAGCATAGGTGATGCTGATTGCAGCGGCACTTTTGAACTGGAACTCCTGTCCGGCTTCATCATAATCCATCAGGAACGAGCCGTCAACGATGTCGAGAATGTCACCGCTGTTGTTATCCCAATAGGAATCCACCAGCTTGCCGCAAATGTCCGCGATCTGCTGGGTGATTCGTTCATGCCGGACACCGTATTCTCTGGCAAGCATTTCTGACACAGGCTGAACCAGATCAGGGCCGAGCTGCCACACCTCAGGGTCACGAGAATTGCGGCGCACCCCGGTATCGCTCACATCAAAGACATAGTGCAGACGTGGGACACTGCTGGACTGGTCTAACAGGGCGATGCCCTTGGAGCCATGCCTGACGTAGCGGTTCATGCGGTTGTTCCAGAGGTCGAAACTGGCACAGGCGGTAGCATCAGGACGCTGGGCGTAGATCATGAGCTGGTCTGCATAGCTGTATTTATACAACCGGGATGCAGTGGTCAGATAGTCCGTCCAGTTTTCCCAATACCGGGTCAGTTCCTTTGCCGTTTGCTGGGCGAGATTAAGATATTCTTGCGTTTTATTTGGCATTGCGTTCCTCCCTTCATGTTTCGTGGAAAACAAAAAAGCGAGCGGCCTTTTCAGGTCACTCGCTTATGGAATTAAAACTGGTTTTAGTACAGCATGAATCGAAGCGTTCTATCAAGACCTCACTTTTGAGGGTTTCAAAAACTAGAACCGCAAAGTTTCGATTTCAAAGCAAGAACGTTCTGACGAATCTGCTCTATGACTGCTTTGAATTCATCATCGCTTTTTCCGGTAGGGTCATCCAGACCCCAATTCTCATCAAAAGGTCTGCCAATGAACGGGCAGCTGACATTGCAGCCCATGGAAATAGCGATATCCGGCTTTGGAATTGCAGAAATCAGCTTGGAATACTGTGTCTTTTCCATGTCGATGCCATATAGTTCTTTCATCAGGCGCACAGCATCCTGATTGATCTGCGGTTTGGTTTCGGTTCCAGCCGAGTAGCTTTCAAACACATCTGCGGCCAGTACCTTGCCAAAGGCTTCGGCAATCTGACTGCGGCAGGAATTATGGACACAGATAAAGGCGATTTTGGGGTTTGACATATAGGTGTTCCTTCCCCACAAATTGGAATTTGACTAATCCTACATGTGCATCATATTACACTCATGTAATTATCCTCTACATAAACAGCTTTTCCATCAGCAAGCTTAATCTCATCTTTGCCGTTCGGTAATACTGTTGTTTCAGAACCATTCCAATGGGGGATAATAGGATTGTCAATAATATGTAATCCATCTGTTAAATTTCCCGCCGCATACATACTTCCTGCACTGATTCCGACATATATAAGTCCGTTTTTAATTGCATTATTAAGTATTCTATCAAAACCAGTTCTAGACATTTCACGACAAAGCACAGATACATCACCACCACTGACAAAAACAGCATCAAATTGGTTTAATTCTTCAAAAGTTAATAGCCTTGTAAGCATAAACGGGGTTGTAACATACGAAGAATAGGTTCTTTGATAGTCTTTTGAAAGAATTAATTCCAGATTGTACACTAATATATTTTCGTACTGAATTCCCATTAGAAAGAGTTCATGAAAACATATTGCAAGCGACTCTCTTGCACCATCTGTTTCAATGCCAGCTGTTGGAATATAAAGCACTTTCACATCCTTCGGACACTTTCCAATAATATCAAAGAATTTCTCTTTCATCTTATCGGTCAACCCTGACCTCGTAATGCTCCGGGTCGGGCGTTTTGCCTCGACGATTCAACTCCCGCATAGAAGCAAATCTTTCATCGAAG